>NZ_JBSGDD010000029.1:0-71893 GCF_053602195.1 Kitasatospora sp. NPDC004531
GTTCCCACTCGGCATCCGTGAGATCTCCCCGCCCCATACCCGAACCAACGAGCAAGGCAGGTGACAGTCACATGATCGACCGGACAAGTCCTAGGACCCGTCCGGCACCCGCACCTCGAACGCGCCGCCCGCCACCCGGGCGCGCAGCTCCTCGCCGCCGGCGACCTGCCCCGGATCCGTCACCACCGTGCCGTCCGCGCGCTGCAGCACCGCGTACCCGCGCTCCAGGGTGGCCAGCGGCGACAACGCCACCACCCTGGCCAGCGCATGGCCCAGATCGGTCTGCGCGTGGTCCAGCCGGTGCCCCACCACCCGGCGGGCCCGCTCCACCAGCGCCGTCACCTCCGCGCCGCGCGCCGCCACCGCCTCGGTCGGCGCCGCGAGCGCCGGCCGGCTGCGCACCGACGCCAGCCCCGCCGCCTCCCGCTCCACCCGGTGCACCACGTGCCGCCGCGCCCGGTCCCGCAACTGCCGCACCCGGGCCAGCTCCTCGCCGACGTCCGGCACCACCCGCTTCGCCGCGTCGGTCGGCGTGGACGCCCGCAGGTCCGCGACGAAGTCCAGCAGCGGCTGGTCCGGCTCGTGCCCGATCGCACTCACCACCGGCGTCCGGGCCGCCGCCACCGTCCGCACCAACTCCTCGTCGGAGAACGGCAGCAGGTCCTCCACGCTGCCGCCGCCGCGCGCCACCACGATCACCTCGACCTCCGGCCGGGCGTCCAACTCCCGTACCGCCGCGCACACTTGCGCCACCGCCTGCGGGCCCTGCACCAGCACGTTCCGCACCTCGAACCGCACCGCCGGCCACCGCCGCCGGGCGTTCTCCAGCACGTCCCGCTCCGCCGCCGACCCGCGGCCCGTGACCAGCCCCACGCACCCCGGCAGGAACGGCAGCGGCTTCTTCCGGGCGTCCTCGAACAGCCCCTCCGCGAACAGCTTCCGCTTCAACTGCTCCAGCCGGGCCAGCAGTTCGCCCAACCCCACGAGCCGGATCTCGGACGCCCGCAACGAGAGCGTGCCGCGCGCCGTGTACCACTCCGGCTTCGCCAGCACGATCACCCGCGAGCCCTCCTGCACGGCCTCCGCGACCCGCTCGAACACCGACCGGAAGCACGTCACCGTCAACGAGACGTCCCGATCGGGGTCGCGCAGCGTCAGGAACACCATCCCCGCCCCCGGCCGCCGCGACAGCTGCGCGATCTGCCCCTCCACCCACACCTCGCCCAACCGATCGACCCACCCGCCGATCAGCGCCGAGACCTTCCCCACGGGCAGGGGCGCTTCCGGACTGCTCGCATTAGCCATCCTCAGAGGCTATGCGAACACGGGGACAGGGAACGGTGATCGCGACCTCACGGACGCGGCCCGCGCTCCCCGCGCCCCTCCACGAGCAGAATCAGCAACCCCACCGCCAACCAGACCCCGCCCACCACCAGCGCCGTGTGCGAAGCCTCCACCAGCACCGCCACGATCACCGCGACCCCCAGCATCGGCACCACCCCGTGCCGCAGCCAGTCCCGCGAGCCGCCGCGCACCACGTACCAGCCGACCACCGAGGCGTGCAGCAGCACGAACGCGGTGAGCGCGCCGACGTTGACCACCGAGGTGAGCTGGTCGAGCCCGTCGTCACGGCGGGCGGCCCAGACCGCCGCCACCAGCGTGATGACCGCGGCCGTCAGCAGGGCGCGCCGCGGGACGGACGACCGCGCCTCGACCACGCCCAGCAGCCGCGGCAGCCGCCCCTCCCGTCCCATCGCGAACACCAGCCGCCCGGCCGCCGCCTGCCCGGCCAGCGCCGCGAACGCCGCACCGATCGCCTTGGACGCCGCGATCAGCACGTGCAGCCAGTGCCCGACGGCGGCCTCGACGGTGTCGTAGAACGCAGTCCCCTGCGCCTTGGGGTCGGCGGCCAGCTCGGCGGGCGTCGTCGGCTCCAGCACCGCCGCCAGGTAGGTCTGCGCGACGAACAGCAGACCGGCCACCGCCAGGCACCACAGCACCGCCCGGGCGACGGCCGCCGACGCGCCGACCGCCTCCTCCACGAAGGTGGCGATCGCGTCGAAGCCGAGGAAGGACAGCACCGCCACGGACACCGCCGCCAGCACCGCCGTCAACGAGAACCCGCCGATTCCCCCGAACGGCGTACCCCAGCCCCGGGCCGCGCCGTGCAGCGCGAGCTCCACCGAGGCGGCCACCACGAACACCGCCAGCACCAGGATCTCCATGGCCAGGACCGCGAACCCGACCACCGCCGCCGTCCGCACCCCGATCAGGTTGAGCGCGGTGGTGACCACCACCGCCAGCACCGTCCACACCCACCGCGAGACGTCCGGGACGAGGGAGTTGAGCGCGATGCCGGAGAACAGGTACGCGACCGCGGGGATCAGCAGGTAGTCCAGCATCGCCATCCACCCGGCGACGAACCCCGGCCCCTCGCCCAGCCCCGCCCGCGCGTACGCGAACACCGAGCCGGTCCGGGGCACCGCCTTCACCATCTCGGCGTACGACACGGCGGTGAACCCCATCGCCGCGGTGGCCACCAGGTAGACGGCGGCCACCGCGCCGTGGCTCTTCGCGTCCAGCACGCCGAACACGCCGACCGGCGCCATCGGGGCGATGAACAGCAGCCCGTACACCATCAGATCGCGCACCCCGAGGGTGCGCCGCAGTTCCGTCGCCCGCGCCTGTGTGCTCACCCTCGCCATTCCACCCGCCGGGCCCGCCCCGCGAGTGCCGACGCGCGTCCACGTGCACGCGACTCGCCCGTACGATGGAGCCATGTCCACCACTGCTCAGCGCCGTGTCCTGCTCGCCGCCCCCCGTGGCTACTGCGCGGGTGTCGACCGCGCCGTGATCGCCGTGGAGAAGGCCCTGGAGCAGTACGGGGCGCCCATCTACGTCCGCAAGCAGATCGTCCACAACAAGTACGTCGTGCAGACCCTGGAGAAGCAGGGCGCGATCTTCGTCGACGAGACGGAGGAGGTGCCCGAGGGCGCGATCGTGGTGTTCTCCGCGCACGGCGTCGCCCCGTCGGTGCACGACGAGGCCGAGGCCGGCAAGCTCGCCACCATCGACGCGACCTGCCCGCTGGTTACCAAGGTCCACAAGGAGGCCCGCCGGTTCGCCGACGAGGACTACGACATCCTGCTGATCGGCCACGAGGGCCACGAGGAGGTCGTCGGCACCATGGGCGAGGCCCCCGACCGGATCCACCTGGTGGACGGTGCCGAGGACGTCGCCAACGTGAAGATCCGCGACGAGTCCAAGCTGGTCTGGCTCTCCCAGACCACCCTCTCCGTGGACGAGACCATGGAGACCGTCGGGGCCCTCAAGGAGCGCTTCCCGCTGCTGGTCTCGCCCCCCAGCGACGACATCTGCTACGCCACCCAGAACCGCCAGGTCGCCGTCAAGCAGCTCGCCCCCGAGGCGGACCTGCTGATCGTGGTCGGCTCCAAGAACTCCTCCAACTCGGTCCGCCTGGTCGAGGTCGGCCTGGAGTACGGCGCCAAGGCCGCCCACCTGGTCGACTTCGCCGACGAGATCGACCTCGGCTGGCTGGAGGGCGTGCGGACGGTCGGCCTGACCAGCGGCGCGTCCGTGCCGGAGATCCTGGTCGACGGCGTGCTGCAGCTGCTCGCCGCACACGGCTTCGAGGACGTGCAGATCGTCAAGACCGCCGAGGAGCACCTCACCTTCTCGCTCCCCAAGGAGCTCCGCCGCGACCTGCGCGCCGAGGCCGCCGGCAAGCTCTGAGCCCCCGTCAGCCCCGCCCGACGCCCGGACTCCCTCTCCCGAGGGGGCCGGGCGTCCGCCGTGCGGGCGGCGACCGTCCGGGAACGGCTGCGCCCGCCCCCGCACGCCCGTACGTTGGTGCGAGAGCAGGCGGGCAGCGGACGCCCCCGGCGGTACGGAAGGCGACGGCAGTGACGACGGTCTTCGGCGTGGACATCGGCGGCTCGGGCATCAAAGGCGCACCGGTCGACCTGGACAGGGGCGTGCTCGCGCAGGAGCGCCACAAGGTGCTCACCCCGCACCCGTCCGGCCCGGACGCGGTGATCGACGCGGTCTGCGAGGTGGTCCGGCACTTCGACCACCACGGGCCGGTCGGCCTGACCTTCCCCGGCGTGGTCGTCGACGGCCACACCCGCACCGCCGCCAACGTCGACAAGGGCTGGATCGGCCTGGACGCCGCCACCCGCTTCACCGAGGCGCTCGGCATGCCCGCCACCGTGGTCAACGACGCCGACGCGGCCGGCCTCGCCGAAGTCACCCACGGCGCCGGCCGGGGCCGCTCCGGCGTGGTCCTGCTGCTCACCTTCGGCACCGGCATCGGCAGCGCACTGTTCTCCGACGGCGTGCTCGTCCCCAACACCGAACTCGGCCACCTCGAAATGCGCGGCAAGGACGCCGAACGCCGCGCCTCCTCCGCCGCCAAGGAGCGCCACGACCTCAGCTGGCCCCAATGGGCCGGCCGGGTCGACGAGTACCTCGACCTGCTCGAGATGCTCTTCTCCCCGCAACTGGTCATCATCGGCGGCGGCGTCAGCCGCAAGCACGAGAAGTTCCTCCCCCTCCTCAAGGACCGCCGCGCCGAGGTCGTCCCCGCCGAACTCCGCAACGACGCCGGCATCGTCGGCGCGGCCATGGCAGCGGGCCGCCAGCCACTGACCGCCGGGCGTTAGCGGCGGGACGTCTGCCTGTTCACCGCTGCCCGCTGCGTACCGGCTCCCCTCGGACGCCGACCACGGGCCGGCCCCGATCCCCTTGCCGCTCCCGCCCCCGTCCCCCCGCCCCCTGCCCCGGCCGCCTGCCGTCGCGTGCCGGGGCTGTCCGGCCGCCCCCTCGTCGCCCCGGCTATCGCGTGCGGTGGCGGCGGCGCTGGGCGATGTAGCGCGCGGTGACGATCACGGCGGCCAGGCCGGTGCCGCCGAACAGCCAGCCCGCGCGCAGCGCCAGGCCGCCGGCCAGTGCCACGATCTGGCCGGTGACGCCGTCCGTGGCGACCGGCTGGAGCAGCACCAGGGCCGCCGCGAAGGCGATCGGCCCGCAGATCGGTGCGGCCGGCAGGTCGGGGTACCGCACCCGCACGGCCAGCTGGAAGCACACCACCAGATAGCCGAGCCCGAACAGCACCCCGAGCCCGCCGAACGCCAGCCGGTCCACCGCCGCGAACGCCAGCGTCCCGACCGCCGCGACCACCCCGGTGCCCACCGCCGTGAGCCGGGTCGGCGGGCCGCCCGCCCGCCGCCGGCGGACCGTCAGCAGCCGGTGCAGCAACCGTTGCAGCACCTGCGCGGCGGGTGGTCCGGTCCGGCCGGCGGAGGCCGTCCGCAACCGGGACTCGGGGGGCCGGCTCTGCCCCGGAACGGCGGCCTCGTCGGCGCCGCGCCCCGGCGCTCGTCTCCTCGGCCCTGGCGGCTGGGTACGGATGCTCTGCTCCACCCGACCAACGTACGGTCCGATCATCGACACCCTGTGTAATGGCTCCCGAGCAATTGGTCCGTGTCCGGCCGGTGCGCGCCCCACCGCGCTGCCTCGGGCTCCCGCACGCCCCGTAGACTGGGGGATCGGCCCGCACCGGGCCACCTCGACGCCCTCCAAGCCACGGGACACCACTCTCCATGTCGCTCACGATCGGAATCGTCGGCCTGCCGAACGTCGGCAAGTCGACCCTGTTCAACGCCCTGACCAAGAACGACGTGCTGGCGGCCAACTACCCGTTCGCCACCATCGAGCCCAACGTGGGCGTCGTCGGCGTCCCGGACCCGCGTCTGGACAAGCTCGCCGAGATCTTCGGCTCGCAGCGCATCCTCCCCGCCACCGTCGACTTCGTGGACATCGCCGGCATCGTCCGCGGCGCCAGCGAGGGCGAGGGCCTGGGCAACAAGTTCCTCGCCAACATCCGCGAGGCCAACGCGATCTGCCAGGTCGTCCGCGCTTTCACCGACCCGGACGTGGTCCACGTGGACGGCAAGGTGTCGCCCAAGGACGACATCGACACCATCCACACCGAGCTGATCCTCGCCGACCTGCAGACCATCGAGAAGGCGCTGCCCCGGCTCCAGAAGGAAGCCCGGCTCAAGAAGGACACCGCCCCCGTCCTCGCCGCCGCCGAGGCCGCCCAGGCCGTCCTCGAAACCGGCAAGACGCTCTTCGAGGCCGGCTTCGACACCACCCTCGTCCGCGACCTCCACCTGATGACCGCGAAGCCGTTCCTCTACGTCTTCAACGTCGACGAGGACGCCCTCTCCGACGAGGACTTCAAGAACGCCCAGCGCGCCCTGGTCGCCCCCGCCGAGGCCATCTTCCTCAACGCCAAGATCGAGTCCGAGCTCATCGAACTCGACGACGACGAGGCCCTCGAACTCCTCCAGTCCATGGGCCAGGACGAGCCCGGCCTCGCCACCCTCGCCCGCGTCGGCTTCGCCACCCTCGGCCTCCAGACCTACCTCACCGCCGGCCCCAAGGAAGCCCGGGCCTGGACCATCAAGCAGGGCGCCACCGCCCCCGAGGCCGCCGGCGTCATCCACACCGACTTCCAGAAGGGCTTCATCAAGGCCGAGGTCACCTCCTTCGACGACCTCGTCGCCACCGGCTCCATCGCCGAGGCCCGCGCCAAGGGCAAGGCCCGCATCGAAGGCAAGGACTACGTCATGCAGGACGGCGACGTGGTGGAGTTCCGCTTCAACGTCTAGAGATGGACGTGGGGCAGAGGGGCCGGATGCGGCAGCGTTCGGCCCCTTGACGTATCTGGGACGAACGTCAACCAGGTTCGAAGGCATCCCGATGTTCGTTGAGATCGTCTTCGCGGGTCGGCCGATCGACCGGGACGAGGTCGAGGAGGCGTTGGAAGCCGCGTTCGACTCCGACGGTGAGATCACGGGCGGTGGTGGCGGGATGGGACGTTGCCATTTCGACCTGGAGATCGAGCCGAGTCTGGACCACGACACGGCTTTGGAGCGGATCCGGAGCGTGTTGGTCGGTCTCGGCGTCGAGAAATGCGCGACGCTCAACGTCGGCGACTGATCAGGCCGCAGCGCGCCCGCCCCAGCGCAAGCCCTTCTCGCTGCGGACGCGGGCGCGCTCCTTGCGCTGGGCAGTCAGGACGTCGGGGTGGCGGGCGTTAGGCGCTGCGCCACCGCAGGCAGGAGGGCAGCGCGCGGGTCTGAACCGTGTGGTTCGGGTGATTCGAGTTCGCCAGCGTGAACTGCCTCCAGCGGTCCGAAATGCGCTTCGATCGGATTCGCCCACGAGGCGTTCGTCGGAGTGAAGCACAGGTGGACGTTGTTGTTCTCGGCCCAGCGGCGGATCTTCTTGCCGTTGTGGGCGGACAGATTGTCCAGAATCACGTAGACCGGGGCGCCGTCCGGGCGGGCGGCGCGGATCGAGCGGAGCGCGGCCAGGGTGTTCGAGTGCCCTTGCGTCGGTGGTTGACGCCCCACAGGGTTCTTCGCCGACCGAAGAGCAGCCGTGGAAGTAGGTCACGCCGTGGGTGCGGTGGTAGGTCGCCGGCAGGCGGTCCGGCCGGCCTTGCTCGGCCCAGCAGCTGCCTGTGGTGGGGCGGATGCCGAGCGGCCCGAACTCGTCGAACGCGAGCGTGCGGTCGGGGAAACGTTCCAGGATGCGCTCGATCCGGTCGAGTTTGGCGTCCCGGTCGGGATCGGTGGACTCCTTCCACGTTTTGGTCCACTGGAAGGTGACGCCTCGTCGGGCGAGAAGGCAGCGCAGGGCCTCGCGGCCGATTCGGATCACCCGACCGTGGACCTTACACAGGTAGGCGAGCAGTTTGCGGATGGACCAGCGGGTGAAGGGCTGTCCGAGCTTGGCAGGTCGGGCGGTGGCCGTCTGGACGACGGAGTCCTCGTCGTCAGGACTGTAACTGCTGGCCTTCCTGGTCGGTCAACCTCCGGACCCTGATCGGCTCCGCCACCGCGCCTCCCCATCGGATTGGATGTCGGCCCACATCCAACTGGTTCAGGCGTCACGACCGCAAACCCGGCGTACGTTGCCGGTCAGAGCACTAGCGAAGGATGCCGGCCGATGTGTCGAGTCGTGTCGCAATTTTCCTGCGCGAGTCCTTGGGGCTGCGCTATTGTTCAGTCAAAGTAATTCTCTACGAGGCGGGGAGCTGCAATGTCTGACGCGATTTCAGGTAACGAGCTGATTCCGATCGAGAGTCAGACGAAGACGATTCAGACTTGCTTCCAGCAGTGCCTGTACGAGGTTCCAAATTTTCAGCGCCCCTATAGTTGGTCGAAGGAACAGCTCGTCGACTTTTGGGATGACGTAATATTGGCCAAGGGTGACTTCTTTTTTGGATCCACTGTGACATGGGTCAGCGAAAAGAGGGATCTTTTCAATGATACGTACTCAATCATTGATGGTCAGCAGAGGCTCACCACGAGTGCAATCCTTCTATCTGTTGTTCGTGATGCGTTCATCGAAGTTGCCGATAAATGTAGAGAGGTCGGCGACTCTTGCGCGGATGCGGCGTTCGGCCAGGCGGATGCTACTCAGAAATATCTTATGGTCAAAGACGATGACGGGAACAGATATCCTGTTCTGCGTCGATCCGAGCCAATGTTCTACGAGGTGATCCAAAATCCAAACGCAATCCCGTCCGGGGTGCGATGGAACGGGAGCGCCGAACAGATTGGCGAGGCGCGGACGTTCTTCGAGGATAAGGTTGTCGCTGCTATCAAGGAGCTATCGCCGAGCGGGCAGATTGAGCATCTCAAGTCCATTCGGTCGAATGCTTTGAAGGCGCGCGTAATTCAAGTTGAGTTGGCGTCCGAGGAAGATGGATTCTTGGTCTTTGAGACGCTGAACACGCGAGGGACTGATCTGCGGCTTTCGGACCTCGTCAAGAATCTCCTTATTCGTGGCGGTGCAACAGAAGGGGAGGATCGTCAAGCGATAGCGGGCCGCTGGGACCGAATCGTTGACCGAATTCAGCAGGATCGGGCGAGTGCAGACGTTGTTGACAGGTTCATCTGGCAGTCATGGAATTCGCGGCGAGAGGCGGTGAAGGAGCCGGAACTGTTTAAGGGGATCAGTCGCATGGTGGGATCTAGCCCGGCTGCACATCTCTCCTACCTCGCGGAACTTGAGGGTGATGCGGAAACGTACGTCCAGCTGGAGGACGAGAACGTTCAGGTCCAGGGTAGGGTCGCTGGTGAGCGCAATGCCTTCGCGGTCCCGGAATTCGTTGACAGTGTGCGTGCACTGGCCATTTTCAACGTCTCAGTGGCCAACTCGACCATCCTTGCTGTGGCGCGTAAGTTCCGAGAAACAAAACTGATCAAGCAGTCGCAGGCCGTCGAGGTTCTCCGATTGCTTGAATCCTTCCACTTTCAGTACACCGCTTTGACTAACAGCGGTTCGACAGGCGGCACGCGAGCCCGATACAATCGCTTCGCAGTCCGCTTGGAGAATGCTACCTCTGCTCGTGACGTCGCAGTGGCTATTGAGGACTTGAGGGTGAAGCTTCGAGCCAGCTTGCCGGACCGCGCGAGGGCTCACCAGGCTTTTTGCTCCCTTTTCTATGCGCCATCGCTTCAATTGAATCAGGCGCAGAAGCCCCGATCTCGCAAGACCTTTATCGCCTACGTTCTGATGTCGTTTGCGAAGTTGGAGAACTTGCTGCCGGCAGGTCAGAATCTTTCTACATGGTCGATCGAGCATGTGAAGGCACAGTCGAAGGCCTCGGCAAATTATCGCGACCCAGTCTACTCGGTGGGTAACCTTACCCTTTTGACTGGAAAGCTTAACAATGCCCTGGGGGATGCTCCATTCGCAGCCAAAGTGAAGGCGCTGAAGAAAGGGAGGGCATTTTTCGACCCCCAGCTCCTGGCATGGAGTGAGAGCGGGACCGAATCGCCCTCGGATGATCAAATTCGGTCGAGAGCACGCTATCTGGCAGATGATGCGTTGGATCGGGTCTGGAGCCTGTAAGTCAGGAGCGGGTGATCGTCTGACCTCGTCAATCTGAATTGCTCTCTTAGAGTGCGGATATCAGGAAGTGCCCACCCCTTCAGAGCAGACACTTCGGCTGACACGAGCCACTCGCGGGGGCTCCGGGGTTGTGGCTCCCGGGGTCCCTCGAGATCAGACAGTCGCGAGGGCAGTGAGTTGGCCGGTGAGCTCGCGCAGCTTCTCGCGGGTTTCGGGGTCGGTCGAGTACACCACGGTGCCGATCATCCCTCGTGTCAGCAGAACCTTGTAGGTGTTGCGGATCAGCCGGTCCACATCTGCGTCCGGTGTCGTGGACTTGAAGGCCGGGTCCCTGGACGCAGTGCGGTCGGTGACCCAGCGATTGCCGCGCCACAGCAGGTCAGGGCCGAGGATAACGCCGCTCCAGTCGTACTCGAACCCTTGGGCCGTGTAGACACAGCCGACCTGGCCGAACCCCGCTGGGTCGGTCGCCCAGAGAGCCGCGGGCGGGGCACCGGCGACCGACCGCTCGCCGAAGACGTTCCAGGGCCGTTCCCAGTCGCCGATGACGACATCTGCGGGCAGCGTCTGCCCTGCTGGCACCTTCTTCGTCCACTTCCAGCAGTAGCCGGCAGACATTCGCGCGCTGTGGCCCTGCGCGCGCTTCGTATCCAGGAAAGCCTCCATCTCCTGCGGGGAGGAGGTGTGGACGAGCTGCATCCTGCTGTCCGGCTCCCAGATCTCCGGCCCGCCCGGCTCGAGGCCCAACAGCCTTACTACCCAGCGGAGGTAGGCGTCGCTCCCGCCGCAGCGGAACTGGCTGCCGAGGGGAACCACCCGGCAGCCGAGCCCTTTCGCGGCTGCAACGGCCTGGATCTCTGTGACCGTGCCCATTTCGCCAGGACGGACCACCTGATGCTCGTCGAGCAGGAACACTGGCACCCGCGCGGCGTCGATGAGCTCCTCGATCTGGGCCTTGCCCGACCGGCTGGCCGCAGGTGTGTAGCGATTGGCCGACGTCTGCCGCATGCGATGAGCCTCATCGCAGAGCAGGACATCGAGGCCATTGCGTTCAGCGGTCATGAAGCTGTTGAAGTACTTGAAGAGGTCCTGTACTTCGCGTTTCCGTGCGCCGGCGACTTTCCGCATGGTGGTGGTGAAGGAGTTGGAGCCGGTGGCGTGCAGCGCGGCAAGGCCCTGTCGGTAGCACTCGCCAAGGAGTGACAGTGCGATAACGCTCTTGCCGGTACCCGGCCCGCCGGTGACGACCACGATCTCCTTGAGGTCGGCCTGGCGGGCACGGCGGACCGCGTTGAGTACCGTACGGTATGCAACCTTCTGCTCGTCCAACAGCACGAACTGCTCGCGCTCACGTACCTCCGTCGCGGCCACGGCCATCAACTGCTTGGATGGTCCGATCTTTCCGGCAAGGAGCTCGTCCGCTGCTGCTGCGCCGGAGGCAGACCCTAGCCTTGCGCGGAGGAAGTCCATGAACTCGCCGCGTTGCGCGAGGGTGAAGAGTGTGCCGAACCGGTCCTGGTCGGTTTCGTAGAGGCCCCCTGCTCCTGGGTCGGAGGCGTTGTGCAGGTATGCGACCCCATGGAGGCGATGTGGGTGCTCCGCTAGTACCGAGTTGAAGGAGACCAGGTACTCGCAGTAGCCGCGGACCTGATCGATTGGGTGAAGGACCGGTCGGGTGTAGCCGTCGACCCAGCATAGTGAGGGATCCTCGTCATCCGGTTCGGCGTTGCGCCATTGCTTGAGTTCCACGACCACGTACGACGGCAGGCCGGTCTCGGGATGGGCACCAACGAGAACAGCGTCGGCCCGCTTGCTGTTCAAAGGGAGCCCGTACTCCAGGAGTACCTCCACCTGGCCGAGGCCGGCATCGTTGAGTACACCGGCGAGCATCGGGATGCTCTGCTTCCATGAGCGGGCCTCGGATGGACTGGGGCGGTGGCCATGGACCCGAACGAACTGCTCCGTGAGGCGAAAGAACAGGCCACCGGACAGACACTCGGCGGCAACCGTGGCAGCAGAGTCGCGGAACAGCAAGAGAAGCCCCCCAGGCAGCACGAAGGAACTCGCGCGGGTGGGGGCATGTCCTTCGTGACTCCACAAGGGGTGGAGCGGAAGCCCGGCGGTCCGCAGCTATGACGGGAGCAAGATTACCGTTGGCGCTCGCGATAGGCAGGGGGTAGCTGCGCTCCCTCGGGGGTGAGCGGCTGAGATCGGGAGCCACTGACGTTCTGCCTTCCGATGGCGCCTGTGATGAGCCTCCGCAGGGCACTCTGGGTCTCCGGATCGACCGCGTAGACGATGGTGCCGGCGACGCCTCGAGTGAGAAGCACGTGGTAGGCGTTGCGGATGCACCGGTCCACGACTCGGTCCTCGATCCCGTGGTGGAAAGCGGGGTCTTTGGAGGCGCTCCGATTGACAACGAACTTTCCGTCACGGAACAGGAGATCGGAGCCGATAATGACGCCGTTCCAGTCGTATTCGAAGGTCTGGGCCGTGTAGACACAGCCGATCTGGGCGATGCCTCGCGGGTCGGTCGCCCACAGGGACGACGGTGGTGCGTCCGGTACATGGTGCGTGGGCTTCACGTTCCAGGGTCGGTGCCAGTCTCCGATGCGCACGTCGGCGATGAGCCGGTTCTGCTTCGGGTTGCTCCACTTCCAGCAGAAGCCTGCGGTGATGCGTGAGGTGAACCCTTGTTGTCCGCACACTTTGATGAACTCTTCCAGGTCCTCAGGGGAGTCCGCGATCGTCAGCGCCGTCCGACCGTCCGGGTGCCAGACAGTTGGATCGGAGGAGGTGCCCAGTGCCAAGAGCTGTTGGACCCAGCTCTGGTACCGCTTGCTGCCACCTGCGCGGAACGTTCCATCGAGGTCGTGCACCTGGACATGGTGGCCGAGGCCCTCGGCGAGTTCCTTGAGGTAGTCGGCGGTGCCGACCTCGTCAGGCCGGATCGACTGGTGGTCGTCGAGCAGGAAAACCGGAACTCGTGCCGCATTCAGCAGTTCGGTCGCCTGTGGCCGGTCGTCGTCGCGGAGTTCCCTCGGAGTGTTGCGATGGGTGGAGCTGCGCCGCATTCGATGCGCTTCATCACAGATCAGGATGCCAATGCTGTCGGGCGCACTTCTGGTGAAGCTATTGAAGTACTGGTAAAGCTTCTTGGCTGAATTCCTTTTGTCCGACGTCTGGCCCTGTCGCGCTGCACCGATCATGATTTCGCGGAGCGTCTCGGTGTACGCGCGGGATCCGCTTGCGAGCACCGCCTCGTGGTTTTCACGGCCTAGCAACCGCTGCAGTTCGAGGGCCACGGCGCTCTTTCCGCTGCCCGGACCTCCTCGCAGAATGAAGACGCGTTTGCATTCCGGAGTGCTGCTGACAGGCCCACGGACGCTGTTGGGACTTTCGAACAGACCCACATCGAGTGCACCGTGCGGGTCGGCCCGCTCCAATCGTCGGACGATCAGGTCGGTTGCAAGGTGCTGTTCGTCGAGGAGAGTCAGGCCGCCTCCGACCACCGACCGCTGGCGTGCCAGGTCGGTCACCTTCAACAGCGGACTGTGAAGAGAACCCTCCAGGGCTTTTGCGGCACGGAATCCGGAGGCGGCGGAGAACCTCGACGTGAGAACCCGATGAAATCGGTGTAGATCGTCGAGGGTGTAGAGGGCTCCGTAAGGACTCTCTGGCAGGTTGAACAGTGCCTCGACGTCCGCGTCGCGCGCATTGTGCAGGAACGCGACCCCCCTCAGGCTGCCTTCGTTCTCCTGGAGGTGGGAGATGTAGCGCACCATGTACTTGCAATAGCGCTGGATCTGGCGTACCGGGTGGAGCTTATTCCTGTTCCTGCCATCATCGAACCCGAGATCCACTGCGATTGGACACCGAGGGTCGACGACGGCGCGCCGGGCCTGCTTCAACTCGACCGCGAGATAGGAGTCTCCGCCGGTTCCAGGATGCTGGCCGCACAGCACCAGGTCGACCGCCGAGCTGGTATGAGGCAGAGCCACCTCGATCTGCACTACGACCTGGCTCAGCCCACAGTCCAACAAGGCCTTGACCACGACAGGAATGCTGTTGTTCCAGGCGTTGATGTCACCAGGTCCCGCCTGTCTCCCATAGGACTCGGCGTGCAGGTCGATCAGCTGCTCGGTGAGCGGAAGCCTCGCCGAGCCCGGTGATTCAACGATGAGTAGACCGAGTTCGGCTGCCGAAAGCTGCAGAAGCACAAAACCCCCAGGCACGAGACAACTCGTGCGGGTGGGGGCATGTCCTTCGTGGCTCCGTCGGGCGGAGTGGAAGCCCGGCGGGCCGCAATGACGATCGAAGACTAACCTGTGCGCGGATCTTATAAGGGCGGGTCCCGAGGGACCCGCCCGGTGCCCGGGCTCAGCCGAGGCGATGCACCGCGATCAACACCAGCGCCCACAACAGGTTCGAGCCGATGCTCGCCGCGATGCCCACCAGGACATCACGGATCCAACTGCGGTGCTTGTGCATGTACTCGACGATTGCCATGGGGGAGCTTCCCTTCGGTGGACCGATGGCGGATGCCGGATGGCTCCCACCGGGAACGAACCGAGGCAGCGCCATCGAATCGAAAGTCAACTCCTCCACAGTGGTGCGTCGCGGTCACCTCTGGAGGTAACGCGGTGCGAGTTGAACGCTAGCCCACCGCGAGGGTCATGCGACAGCGATTTGCTGGCTGGCAGCGCCATTTCCGATCATCCGCCAGAGGCGTAGACAGTGTCTGCGGGGTGCTGATAGACAGTGTCTATGGACGATGAGCGGGCCTCCTTGCGTGAGCGGCTGGTGGATGCCGGGGTGGAGTTGGTGCTGGCGGAGGGGTCGGGGGCGGTGGGGTTGCGGGAGATTGCGCGGCGGGCGGGGGTGTCGCACGGGGCGCCGCGGCGGTATTTCGGGACGCACCGGGAGTTGTTGTCGGCGGTGGCGCGGCGGGGGTTCGAGGAGTTGGGGCGGCGGTTCGCGGGGGTGCGGGGGGACGGGGCGCGGGGGCGCTTGGAGGGGGCGGCGCGGGAGTATCTGGCGTTCGCGGCGGAGCGGCGGGGGATGTACGAGCTGATGTTCCGTCACGACCTGCTGAGCAGCGACGGGCAGCAGGCGGACGGGCCGAGGCTGCGGGAGGCGTCGGGGCCGCTGTTCGGGGGGATGGCGGGGCTGGTCGCGGAGTGCACGGGGGACGCGGAGCGGGCGCCGGTGGTCGCCGCCGCGCTGTGGGCGAACCTGCACGGGCTGGCGCAGTTGCAGGGGTGGGGGAGTGTCGAGTTGATGCTGGGCGCGGGGCGGGAGGACGCGCTGCTGGAGGCGGTCCTGACGGCGCACCTGGGGGCGCGGTGAGCCGGCTCGCGCTGCCGGTGAGCGTCGGGGCCGCGATGCTGGTGGCCCTGGACGGCACGGTGCTGCTGATCGCGCAGCCCAGCATGCGGCGCGAACTCGGCGCGAGCGCCGCCCAGTTGCAGTGGACCAGCACCGGCTACCTGGTCGCCGTCGCGGCCCTGCTGGTGCTGGCCGGCCGGATCGGCGACCGTTACGGGCACCGGCCGACCCTGCTGGCGGGCGTGCTGGGGTTCGGCGCGGCATCGGCGGGCATCGCGGCGGCCCCCACCGTCGGCTGGGTGATCGGACTGCGGGTCGCCCAGGGCGCGTTCGGCGCGCTGCTGCAGCCGGGGACGCTCGCGCTGCTGCGGCTGTGCTGCCCGCCCGAGCGGCTCGGCCGGGCGATCGCCGTGCGCACGGGCGCGATCGCGCTGGCGGCCGCCGCGGGCCCGCTGCTCGGGGGCGTGCTGGTGGAGCGGTTCGGCTGGCGGGCGGTGTTCTGGATCAACCTGCCGGTCGCCGTGCTGATCGCCGCCATGACGCTCGCCCTGCGGCCCCCGGAGGTCGAACGGGACCGCCGACGGCTCGACCTGGCAGGCGCGGCCCTGCTCGCCGCCGCGCTCGCCGTCCTGGTGCACGCCCTCGCCGAAGTACCCGGCCGGGGCTGGTCCGCCACCGGCACGCTCCTCGAACTCGCCGTCACCGCAGTCCTGTTGGCGGCGCTGGTCGGCCACGAGCGGCGCGCCCCCGAGCCGGTGGTGCCGCGTCCGGTGGCGAGGTCGCGTCCGGTGGTCGGCTCGTTGGCGCTGCTGCTGGTCTCCTCCGCCGGACTGTTCGGGACCCTGTTCAGCACCACCTTCCGGCTCCAGGACGCCCTGCGCCTCGATCCGCTGGACACCGCGCTGCGGATGCTGCCGCTGACCGCGCTGATGGTGCTGGGCGCCCCGGCCGCCGTGCGGGCGCTGCGCCGGCACGGTCCGCGCTGGACCGCGACGGCCGGAACTCTCCTTCTGGTGACGGGAGTTGTCGTGCTGGCGGGGCCGGGCGGCGGCGGGTCGGTGCCCGTCGTGACGGCGGTGGCCGCCGCGCTGCTGGGCACCGGGTTCGCGGTGGTGATGGTGACGGCCACCGGCAGCGTGGTCGGCGACGCCCCGCCGGGCCACGCGGGCACGGTCGGCGGCCTGAAGCAGACCGCGATGAACGTCGGCCCGACCCTGGGCATCGCCACCGCCTCCGGCGTCGGCCCGCACGGCGCACTCCCCGCCCTGGCCGCCCTGGCGGCGCTCGGCCTGCTCCCGGCCCTCGCGCTGCCCGGCCTGCGACACGCGCCGCACCGGGAAGCCGCTGTCGCCGACGGGTGAGGCCTGCCAGGCTGGAGCGGTGACGGAACAGCGGAAGAAGAAATCGCTCGGCGCCCTGAGCTCCACGGTGCTGGACTGCCCGGACCCGGATCGGCTGGCGGAGTTCTATCAGCTGCTGACGGGCTGGGAGGTGACGTACCGCAGCGAGGCGTACGTGTTCATCGGGGACGGGCCGGTGCGGATCGGGTTCCAGCGGGTCGGCGGGTTCCGTCCGCCGCAGTGGCCGTCCGACGGGGCCCGGGCGCACCTGGACTTCACCGTGCCGGAGTTGGCGCCCGCGGTGGCCGAGCTGCTGGCGGCGGGCGCGACCCGGCCGGAGCACCAGGCGGGCGGCGACCACTGGGTGACGCTGCTGGACCCGGACGGCCACCCGTTC
The DNA here is from genome assembly GCF_053602195.1 of Kitasatospora sp. NPDC004531. Classification (NCBI taxonomy): domain Bacteria; kingdom Bacillati; phylum Actinomycetota; class Actinomycetes; order Kitasatosporales; family Streptomycetaceae; genus Kitasatospora; species Kitasatospora sp. NPDC004531. The sequence goes on from NZ_JBSGDD010000029.1 coordinate 17,020, forward strand.
TGCCTGGCGGTGCCCGAGTGACCGGCGCGGTCACCGCGCTGGAGGCGGACGGCGAGCGCCTGGCCTGCACGGTGGTCGAACCCGCCGGCCCGGCCCGGCCGGGGACGGCGCTGCTGATGCACGGGGCGGGAAGCAGCGGCAGGCACCGGCATCTGCCGCTGGCGCGGGAGCTGGCCGCGGCCGGCTGCCGCGCGGTGGTGTTCGACTTCGCGGGGCACGGCGACAGCACCGGCGAGCTCGGGCAGCTCTCGCTGACCCGCCGGGCGCGCCAGGCCCGGGCCGTGCTGGAGCGGTTCGCGCCGGACGGGCCGCTGTTACTGGCCGGGTTCTCGATGAGCGGCCAGACCGTCGCCGACCTGCTGGGCGAGCCGGACATCGGCCCGCGGGTGCGGGCGCTGGCCCTCGGCGCGCCGGCCGCGTACGCCCGCGAGGTGCGGGAACTCCCGTTCGCCGAGCCGGAGTTCACCGCCACCCTGCGTACCCCGGGCAGTTGGCGCAGCAGCACCGCGTTCGACCGCTTCGCCGCGTTCGACGGCCGGGCGGTGCTGGTGCTGCCGGAGACGGACGAGGTGATCCCGGCCGAGGTGACGGCCGCACTGGACGCCGCCCTGCGCACCCGCGCCGCGTACACCCGCCTCACCCTGCCGGGTGCCGACCACCGACTCGGCGGCTGGCTCAGCGCCCACCCGGAGCACCGGGCCCAGGTCGCCGCGGCGCTCCTCGCGGAAGCCTGACGGGCTCCTCGCGGAAGCCTGACGGGCCCGACCGGGCGGCGGCTCAGGGCAGGCGGACGACCAGTTCGCCCGTCGGGGCGGCCGTCACGGTGACCTTCGTGAGGTCGTCCACCCAGTGGTCGGGGCGGTGGGCGGCCGCGCGGGGGCCGATGCCGAGGACCGTCATGCCGGCAGCGCGCCCGGCGGCGATGCCGGCCTCGGAGTCCTCCAGGACCAGGCACTCGGCGGGGGCGACGCCCAGCTCGGCGGCGGCCTTGAGGAAGCCCTCGGGGTCGGGCTTGCTGGCGCCGACCTGCTCGGCGGTGATCATCAGCGGCGGCAGCGGGACGCCGGCGGCGGCCATCCGGACCCGGGCGAGGCGGTCGTCGGCGGACGTGACCAGGGCGTGCGGCAGTCCGGCCAGCGACTCCACCAGCCGCCGGGCGCCCGGGACTTCGACCACGCCGTCGGTGTCGGCGGTCTCCTCGGCGAGCATCTGCCGGTTCTCCGCGAGGTTCTGCTCCATCGGCCGGTCGGGCAGCAGCAGCGCCATGGTCAGGTGCCCCTGTCGGCCGTGGACGGTCTTCATCGCCTCGTCGCCGTCGAGGCCGTTCCGTTCGGCCCAGCGCCGCCAGCAGCGTTCGACCACGGCGTCGGAGTTGACCAGGGTGCCGTCCATGTCGAGCAGGACGGCCCGGACCGGCGGGGTGAGGACGGGCATCGGGGCTCCTCGGGGGCCTCGGACGATTGTTTGTTCCACAATCGTACAAAACGGGGGAGGGGGCCCTCACCCCAGCAGGTGCGCGTTCACCGCCCGGGCCTCGGCGGCCAGCTCCGGCAGCTCCACCAGCTCGACGCCCGCCGAGGCGAGCAGCGCGGCGCCCCGGCAGGCCTCGACGAACAGCGCCGGCTCCCGCCAGGCCACCACCACCCGCGGCACCCCGGCCGCGACGATCAGCTCGGCGCACGGGTGCGGCCGGGACGCGCGCTGCCCGCACGGCTCCAAGGTGCTGTAGACGGTGGCGGTGCGCAGCCGGGGGTCGCCGGGCGGCAGCTTGCCGAGCGCGGCCTCCTCGGCGTGGTTCACCGCGTCGACCTCCCGGCTGAACCCCTCGGCCAGCACCTCGCCGTCCGCGCCGACGATCACCGCGCCCACCGAGAACGCCGTCCGGGACGGCGGGCAGCGGCGGGACAGTTCGATCGCGCGGCGCAGCCACTCCTGATCGTCGGGCATCGGCGGAACTCCTTCGGGGCGGCGGAACGACGCCCCCACCGTACGGTCAGCCGGCGGGCCTGGGCGGCAGCGGGAGCGGCACCGCGGGCAGGCCGTCGATGCTGACGGCGACGTAGTCCTTGCCCTCGCAGTAGTCGCTGAAGTTCTCCTCGCCCTTGCGGGCGAAGTGCTGCCGGTGCAGCTCCCGGTCGGAGCGGTAGTCCATGAACGGGACGGCGAAGCCGCAGGAGTCGCTGATCCGTTCGGCCCGCACCAGGACGATCGCGCGCAGCCCGACGCCGTCGACGGACGGGTCGAAGCGGCCGAACAGCTCGGCGAAGCGCGGGTCGTCGCGGAACACCGGCTCGCCCCGGCCGTGCACCCGCAGCACCGTCGGCGGGCCCTCGAAGGCGCACCACATCAGGGTGATCCGCCCGTTCTCCCGCAGGTGGGCGATGGTCTCGGCGTGCGAACCGCCGAAGTCGAGGTAGGCGAGGGTGAGTTCGTCGAGGACGGCGAGGGTGCCGGAGCGGCCCTTGGGGGAGAGGTTGACGTGGCCGTCGCCGGCGAGCGGCGCGGTGGCCACGAAGAACACGGGCTGCCTGTCGATGAACGCGCGCAGCCGGTCGTCGAGGCGTTCGTAGGTCTTTCCCATGGTCGGGATTCTGCGCCCGGCCCGCCCGGACGGGCGAGCGGATTTCGTGCGCGTCCCACATGGCAAGACGCAAGTGTCCGATGTATGGAACATTTTCCTATCCTGGGCGGACCGCCTTCGAAGGAGAGGGGAACCGCCGTGGCCGGCTACACCCATGGGCACCATGCCGCCGTCCTGCGCTCGCACCGCACCCGCACCGCTGCCAACTCCGCCGCCTACCTGCTGCCCGAACTGCGGCCCGGGCAGCGGCTGTTGGACGTCGGCTGCGGCCCGGGCACGATCACCGCCGACCTGGCCGAGGCGCTCGGCCCGACCGGCCGGGCGATCGGCGTCGACCCGTCCGCCGAGGTGCTCGCCCAGGCCGCCGCGCTCGCCGCCGAACGCGGCCTGACGCAGCTGACCTTCGAGGCCGCCGACGTCCACCGGCTCCCGTACGCCGACGCCTCGTTCGACGTGGTGCACGCCCACCAGGTGCTCCAGCACCTCGCCGACCCGGTCGCCGCGCTGCGCGAGATGCGCCGGGTCACCGCCCCCGGCGGGCTGATCGCGGTCCGCGACGCCGACTACGCCGCGATGACCTGGTATCCCCAACTGCCGGAACTGGACGAGTGGTCGGCGCTCTACCGGCAGACCGCCCGGGCCTGCGGCGGCGAACCCGACGCCGGCCGCCGCCTGCTGTCCTGGGCACACGCCGCCGGCCTTGCCGACGCCCGGCCGTCCTCCAGCACCTGGACGTACGCCACCGAGGCCGAACGCGCCTGGTGGTCGGAGAGCTGGGCCGAGCGGACGGTGCGCTCCAACACCGCCGCCACCGCCCTGGCCGAGGGCCTGGCCACCCCCGCCGACCTGGAGCGGATCGCCGCTGGCTGGCTCCGCTGGGCCGCCCACCCGGGCGCCTGGTTCGCCGTACTCCACGGTGAACTCCTGTTGCGCGTAAGCTAGTTGGCCCGCCGCAGCGCGGTTCGCCGACGGCGGCCCGGTCCGGCCTGCCCCCCATCGGGCCGGACCGCTACCGTGTGGCGGCATGGGACAACCGGACCGCACGCCCCACGCCCACCGCGTCATGCGGCAGGACGACAACGGCAACCGCTTCCTGCTCGCCCGCGGCCTCACCCGCCCCGCCGCCGAGGCGCTGGCCGCCGAGTACGAGGCCCGCGGCCACAAGCAGCTCTACTGGGTCGAACCCGAAGAGCCCGAAGAGCCCGAGCAGCCGGAGCAGCCGGAGCGGCCGGAAGGGCCCGCAGGGCCGTAGCGTGGCCCTGGACGGGGCCGAGCGAGGAGGAGATCCGGTGGCGGTGGAGATCGAGCGCAAGTTCCTGGTCCCGGACAACGAAAGCGTCCCCGACGGACGGGAGTTCGAGGTCCGCCAGGGCTACCTGGTGATCGGACCGGACGGCGCCGAGGCCCGGGTGCGCGACCAGGGCGGCTCGTGCTCGCTGACCGTCAAGCGCGGCGCCGGCCTGGTCCGCGGCGAGTGGGAGACGCCGCTCACCGCCGAGCAGTTCGAGGCCCTGTGGCCCGCCACCGAGCACGCCCGGGTCGCCAAGACCCGCCGGGTGGTGCCGCTCGGCCGGCACGAGGCCGTGGTCGACACCTTCCACGGCCGGCTGGCCGGACTGCGCACCGTCGAGGTCGAGTTCGCCGACGAGCGCGCCGCCGCCGCCTTCACCCCGCCGCCCTGGTTCGGACCCGAGGTCACCGACCGCCCCGACCTGAAGAACCAGCGCCTGGCCACCGCCGCCGGGCCGCCCCGCCCCTGACATAGGGTCGGGAGCCGACGAGCGGTACGACGGCAAGGGCGGCCATGGCAGAACTGATCGACACGGTGGCGTGGGTCCGACTGGAGGGCGGCCGGATCCTCTGCGCGCGCCCCCGGGGCAAGGACGTGTTCTACATCCCCGGCGGCAAGCGCGAGGGCGACGAGACCGACCTGCAGACCCTGGTCCGCGAGGTCGCCGAGGAACTCACCGTCGCCATCCGCCCCGACACCGTCGCCCACGTCGGCACCTACCACGCCGAGGCCCACCCGGCCGGCCCCACCGTCCGGATGGCCTGCTACCGCGCCGACTACACCGGCACCCTCGCGGCCAGCAGCGAGATCGAGGACGTCGACTGGTTCGGCTACGCCGACCGCGACCGCGTCCCCCCGGTCGACCAGCTGCTCTTCGACGACCTGCACCGCGACGGCCACCTGCGCTGAGGCCCGCCCGCCCCGCGAAACGCCCGTTCTGTACGCCAATCGGACAGACGACCCCTATGTCGGGATAGCTGGGCGTTTCCCTGGGTATGGCAGTTTCCGGCAGCATTCGTCACGATCAGTAGCCGGGCTCGGCGCGGCGTGGCTGCGGCCCGCGCCCCGGCGGCCCGCCGGCGGCGCGTTCCAGCGACGGCCGGAGGCCCCGTAGGTGGCGAAGCCGGGTGACGGCGGGGAAGAGCACGAGGCGTCCGCCCTGCCCCCGCGCGGGCCGCGCCGGCCCGGCGGTACCGCGCTGCCCGCCGGCACCGGCCGCTCCGGCGGCGCGGCCGCCCGCGCCCGCCTGCGCCGCCGCCCCGCCCCCGAACCCCGCACCCCCGCCGCCGGCCCGTCCGCCGGCCCCGCCCCGTCCGACGAGCGGGCCGAAGCCGCCCGGACACCCCGCGGCACCCGCGGCCGCCCCACCCGCGCGTTCCCCGGCGGCCCCGGCCCGCACCCCGCCGCCCGCGCCGACACCGCGCCGACCACCCTGCACCCCAGCCGCCGCACCGAGGGCGGCAGCCTGCTGGACGTGGTCCGGGTGGCGATCGTCATCCTGGACACCGCCGGCCGCGTGGTGCTGTGGAGCCCCGCCGCCGAGGAGATGCTCGGCTGGCCCAGCGAAGTGCTGGTCGGCCGCGCCATCGAGGACCTGCTGGCCCGCCCGGACGACCGGCAGCGGGCCCGGGCCGCCCTCCAGGAGACGCTGCGCCGCGGCTCCTGGCACGGCTTCACCGGCATCAGCGACCGGGACGACGTACCGGTCGAGGTGGAGGTCCGGCTGTCGCTGCTGGTGGACGGCGACGGCGCCCCGTACGTGCAGGCCGCGCTCACCGAGGCCGCCGCGCTGCGCGCCGTCGAACGCGACCTCGCGGTCCGCGACGCGCTGTTCGAACAGTCCCCGCTCGGCATCGCCGTGCTCGACACCGACCTGCGCTACACCGCCGTCAACCGCACCCTCGCCGAGATGAACGGCCTGCCCGCCGAGGCGCACATCGGCCGCACCACCGGCGAGACCCTGTCGGAGCGCTCCGCCGACGAGATCACCGCCCTGCAGCGCCAGGTGCTGGCCACCGGCGAGCCCGTCATCGACGTCACGCTGGCCTCCCCGAGCAGCGGCGGCAGCGGCTACCGGTCGATCTCGTTCAGCCGGATGACCGACCGGGCCGGCCGGGTGCTCGGCATCTCCGGCACCGCGATGGACGTCACCGAGCGCTACCGGGCGGTGGCCAAGGTCGAGGGCGCCCGCCGCCGGCTGTCGCTGCTCAACGAGTTCGGCTCCCGGGTCGGCGACCTGCTGGACGCCTCGATGATCGCCCAGGAACTGGCCGGCGCCGTGGTGCCGCGACTGGCCGACTACGCCGCGGTGATCCTGCTCCAGGCCGTCGCCCACGGCGACGACCTGCCCCGGCACGCCCACGACCGCCGCACCTCGCTGCTGCAACTCGGCGTCGCCGCCGTCCAGGACGGCCCCGCCGTGGAGGCCATGCTCCGGCACGGCGCCCGGATCACCTTCGAGGACCACTCGGCGTTCGGACGGGTGCTGCGGCGCGGCGTCCCCGAACTGCTCACCGGCGCCGAACTGGAGGCGCTGTCCTTCCCCGACGACCCCAAGGTCGAGGCCGCCCGCGAACTCGGCATCCACTCCCGGCTGGTGGTGCCGCTGCGGGCCCGCGGCATCGTGATCGGCCTGCTGGTGGTCAGCCGGGCCGGCTACCGCGAGGGCTTCGACCGCGACGACCTGGCCTTCACCGTCGAACTCGCCGACCGGGCCGGCAGCTCGCTGGACAACGCCCGGCTGTACGCCCGCGAGCGGACCGCCGCGCTCACCCTGCAGCGCACCCTGCTGCCCCAGCAGGTGCCGCAGCCCGCCGGCGTCGAGGTGGCCTACCGGTACGTGCCCGGCTCCAGCGGCACCGAGGTCGGCGGCGACTGGTTCGACGTCATCCCGCTGCCCGGCGACCGCACCGCCCTGGTGGTCGGCGACGTGATGGGCCACGGCCTGCGCGCCGCCGCCACGATGGGCCGGCTGCGCACCGCCGTCCGGGTGCTGGCCGCCCTCGACCTGGCGCCCGAGGCGGTCCTGCGGCACGTCCACGAACTCGCCGACGACCTCGCCCAGGGCCCCGACGAGGCCCTGCTCGCCACCTGCGTCTACGCGGTGTTCGACCCCGCGCGGCGCAACCTGACCGTCACCAAGGCCGGCCACATCCCGCCGGTCCTGGTGGTGCCCGGCGCCGACGCCGAGCCGGCCCGCTCCGGCGGCCCGCTGCCCGGCGGCGCCGGACAGGTGCTCGACCTGCCCTCCGGCGCGCCGCTCGGCGTCGGCGGAGTGCCGTTCGAGTCCATCGAGATGGAGATCCCGGACGGCAGCCTGCTCGCCCTGTGCACGGACGGGCTGGTGGAGTCCCGGGACAAGGATCTGGACGTGGGACTGGGGAGGTTGATCAGCGTGCTGGAGAAGCCGTACGCCTCGATCCAGCAGGCGTGCGAGGCCGTCCTCGACACCATGGAGCAGGGCCGCGAACCCGACGACGTGGCCCTGCTGCTGGCACGGCTCGGCCAGGGCCGGGACGACGCCCCCACCGCCGGCTGGACGCTGCCCGCCGAACCGACGGCGGTCTCCCGGGCCCGCCGGCTGGTCCGCCACACGCTCGCCGACTGGGGCGCCGAGACCCTCACCGACACCGCCGAACTGCTGGTCAGCGAACTGGTCACGAACGCCGTCCGGTACGCCAGCGCCCCGATCGGGGTCCGCCTCACGCTCGGCGACCTGCTGCTGGTGGAGATCTCCGACCCGCTGCCCGACCCGCCCCGGGAGCGCCACGCGAACGCCGGCGACGAAGGCGGACGCGGCCTCGAACTCGTCCGCCGGCTCGCGCTGCGCTGGGGCACCCGGGCCGAGGGGCTGGGCAAGGTCGTCTGGTTCGAACTGGCAGACTCGGACGTTCAACCACCCGAGTCGATGTTGTGACGTTGAAGGGCGTGTGCGCCCACGCCCGGATGATGAATACTCGGACATCGAAATACTCGGTCGTCTCGACACCGGATGGGCGCGCGGGTTGGAGGGGTCGGTCCGTTGAACAGCTTCCCGGCACGGAACACGACGCACGGCAGCGGCGGCCGAGCCGCGCTGCCGGAGCAGCCGGGTGCCCCGACGGTGCCTGGGAGAACGGTGCCTGCCGCCCTCCCGGACACCCGGGAACCGGGCTCCTCGGGCACCATCTACGACTACATCCGGGTCGCCACCTTCGCGATCGGCCCCGACGGGCGGATCGCGCAGTGGAGCGACCGGGCCGCCCGGTTCTTCGGGGTGCCCGCCGCCGAGGCCGTCGGCGCCGACCCGATCACCGCGTTCGTCCCGCGCGAGCTGTGGCAGCGCGGCCGGGCCCGGCTGGAGCGCATCCTGTCCGGCGAGGAGTGGGTCGGCACCGCCCCCTACCGGGACCAGCACGGCGCGGAGAGCCTCGCCGAGGTCTACGCCATGCCCGACAGCGCCGACGGCTCCGCCACCTGCCTGGCCGTCGACCTCGGCCGGCTGCGCGCCATCGAGACCGACCTGGCCGCCTCCGAGGCCGTCATCGGCCAGACCCCCACCGGGTTCTTCCTGTTCGACACCGACCTGAAGCTGCGGCGCGTCAACGCCGCCTTCGCCACCGGCGTCGGCCGCCCCGCCGCCGCCCTGCAGGGCCTCGCCCCCGGCGACGTGTTCCGGCCCTCCGACGCGGACCGGCTGCTGCTCGCCCTGCGCAAGGTCCTCACCGGCCAGGAACCCGTCTTCGACCTGCGGATGTCCGCCCCGGCCCGCCCCGGCCGCCCGGCGGGCCGCGACGACGAACGCACCTGGGCCCTCTCGCTGTACCGCCTCACCGCCGCCGGCGGCCGCCCGATCGGCGTCGCCGGCCAGGTCCAGGACGTCACCAGCCGGCACATCGCCGAACGCGAGGCCGCCGGGGTGCGCCGCAGCCTCGCCCTGCTCAACGAGGCCTCCACCCACATCGGCTCCACCCTCGACCTGGAGACCACCGCCAAGGAACTGCTCGACGTGATCGTCCCGCAGTTCTGCGACGTCGCCACCGTCGACCTGTACACCGCGCTGCTCACCGGCGACACCTCGCTCACCGCCAACCCCGAGAACGGCGAACTGCGCCGGGTCGCGGTCTCCAGCGTGGTCGGCAACGCCCCCTCCGTGCTCGGCAGCGAACGCGGCGGCGTCCGGGTCGCCGAAGCCGGCGGCACGCTCTGCTACCCCCCGCGCTCGCCGCACGCCCGCGCGCTGCGCACCGGGCGAAGCGTCGTTCCGCAGCCCGGGCCCGACCCGCTGCTGCGCTCCACCCTGGTGGTGCCGCTGGTCGCCCGCGACCAGGTGCTCGGCCTGGTGCAGCTGTCCCGGGCGATCGGCAGCGAGCCGTTCGACGCCCGCGAGGTCGCGATCGCCGAGGAACTCGTCGCCCGCGCCGCCGTCTGCGTCGACAACGCCCGGCTGTACCGCCGCGAGCACGAGCGCGCGCTGATCCTCCAGCGCAGCCTGCTGCCCCCGGGCAACCCGGCCGCCTCCGGACTGGAGATCGCCCGCCGCTACCTGCCCAGCAACAACAACACCGAGGTCGGCGGCGACTGGTTCGACGTCATCCCGCTGCCCGGCAGCCGCACCGCGCTGGTGATCGGCGACGTGATGGGCCGCGGCCTGCGCGCCGCCGTCGCCATGGGCCAGCTGCGCACCGCCGTGCGCACCCTGGCCATGCTCGACCTGGACCCGGAGGAAGTGCTCTCCGCCCTCGACGAGATCGCCCGCGGCCTCGGCAACGACGACGCCGAACCCGACCGCTCCGGCGCCGAGGTCTACCTCGCCACCTGCGTGTACGCCGTCTACGACGCCGTCAAGCAGCGCTGCACCTTCGCCAACGCCGGCCACCTCCCGCCGGTGCTGCTCGCCCCCGGCGAGCGCGCCCGGATGCTCGACGTGCCGCCCGGCCTGCCGCTCGGCGTCGGCGGCGAGCCCTTCGAGGAGGTCACCGTCGACATGCCCGAGGGCGCCGTCCTCGGCCTGTACACCGACGGCCTGGTGGAGTCCCGCAAGCACCAGCTGGACGAGGGGCTGAACGCCTTCCGCACCGCCCTCACCAACGGCTCCGACCACCTGGAGGAGCTCTGCGACCAGGTGCTGGACGAGCTCAACCCGCACCACGGCGAGGACGACATCGCCCTGCTGATGGCCAAGGTCCACGCCCTGCCCAAGGGCTCCGTCGGCGACTGGCGGCTGCCGCCCGAGCCGACCTCGGTCGCCCGGGCCCGCGAACTCGCCTGCGGCTGGCTGCTGGAACGCGGCCTGGACGAACTCGTCGACACCTCCGAACTGCTGGTCAGCGAACTCGTCACCAACGCCCTGAGGCACGGCCGCGGCGAGATCCGGCTGCGGCTGCTGCGCGACCGCACCATGGTCTGCGAGGTCTGGGACGACGCCTACGCCCAGCCCCGCCAGCGCCGCGCCCAGGAGACCGACGAGGGCGGCCGCGGCCTCCAGCTGGTCTCCCTGCTGGCCGAACGCTGGGGCAGCCGCCGCACCCCCAAGGGCAAGATCGTCTGGTTCGAGCTGTCGCTCTAGCCTTCGGCCGGCAGCACCGCCACGGGGGCGGCGCGGTGCTCGACCAGGGCGATCCGGGCCAGGCCGGGCACCAGCTTCCGGGCCTGCTCCAGGGCCCGGTGGGCCTGCTCGGGCTGCCCGGTGGCGAACAGTGCGGCGGCCCGCGAGCACAGGGCGTTCGCCGAGGTCAGCGCGTCCGCGGTGAGCCGGACGGCCATGGCGGAGGCCTTCGCGGCACCCGCCGGGTCGCCGGTCAGCCGCCGCAGGTCGGCCCGCAGCAGGGCGGCCTGCGGGCGGTCGCCGATCGTCTCGACCGCGGCCATCAGCCGGGGCAGGCAGTCCGGTGCGGGCAGCAGTCCGGCGTCCGCCCCGCAGACCAGGGTGAGGCCGCGCAGCAGCGCCACCGACCGTTCGGAGCCGGTGAGCGGGCCGGGCGTCAGGCGATCGGCCTCGTCCAGGGCCCGCTGCCACTGCCCGAGGGCGAGCCGCACGTGCACCCGGACGGCGGCGGAGGCGAGGCCCTCCCCGGCGGGCGCGCCGGCCAGGGCCGCCGCGGCCTCCTCGACCCGCCCGTTCTCCAGCGCCTGCCGGGCGGCCGTCTCGGCGGGGCCCGCGTACAGGTCCGCCAGCGCCGCCCCGGAGGCGGCGGGCAGCCGCAGCAGCACCCAGCCGGCCTGCCCGGCGACGCCCGCGGTCATGACCAGCTCCAGCGGCGGCATCGCCACCAGGGCCGAGCCGAACATCCGCCAGGCGCCGCCCGCGGCGGTCAGCACCCACGCGCCGAGCAGCACCGGCAGCGCGTACGCCGCGGCCGTCACGGCCCAGCTCCGGGCCTTCGACACCCGGATCCGCTGGTACATGCCGTGGAACAGCGGGAACGGCCGGTCCCGCACGATCAGCCGGCGCCCGCCCAGCGGCACGGCGAACAGCCGCCCGCCGATGCCGAGGCCGTACCCCAGCGGCCGCAGCCCGCCCAGCGGCGCGAGCAGCGCCAGCACCAGTTGAGTCAGGTCGGAGGCCGCCAGCAGGCCCCCGAACAGGGCGAGCAGGTACAGGCCGAACTGCCCCTGCGGCGGGTGGGGCAGGAGCAGCGCCCCGGCCAGGCCGACGCAGACGACGAACAGGAGGCGGACGTTTTTCTTCACCGGCGAAGCCTCCCGGGCCGCTGGTACGTACCGGAAGCACCGAAACCCAGTTGTGATCTTGACCGCCCGGGAGCTGCCCGTTTCTGCTCCATTGCGGCCTTCCCCGTACGATGGGGAGAAGCCGAGGCATGTGCCGTGCCCGGTGGGTGGACCGGTGAATGCTGACGCGGGCCGGGCACCGTGACCCACGATTCCGGGAGAATCAGCGCCGCATGCCCACGCGCAACGACATCCGCAACGTCGCCATCGTCGCCCACGTCGACCACGGCAAGACCACCCTGGTCGACGCCATGCTCAAGCAGGCCGGTGCCTTCGCGGCCCACCAGCAGCTCGACGACCGCATGATGGACTCGAACGACCTGGAGCGCGAGAAGGGCATCACCATTCTCGCGAAGAACACGGCGGTCAAGTACCACCCCAAGGACGGCGGCGCGCCGATCACCATCAACATCATCGACACCCCGGGCCACGCCGACTTCGGTGGCGAGGTCGAGCGCGGTCTGTCGATGGTGGACGCGGTCGTCCTGCTGGTCGACGCCTCCGAGGGCCCGCTGCCGCAGACCCGCTTCGTGCTGCGCAAGGCGCTGGCGGCCCGCCTGCCCGTCATCCTGTGCATCAACAAGACCGACCGTCCGGACGCCCGGATCGACGAGGTCATCAACGAGACCTACGACCTGTTCCTGGACCTGGACGCGGACGAGGACCAGATCGAGTTCCCGATCGTCTACGCCTGCGCCCGTGACGGCGTCGCCTCGCTGACCAAGCCGGAGAACGGCACCGTGCCGGCCGACTCCGAGAACCTGGAGCCGTTCTTCTCCACCATCCTGGAGCACGTCCCGGCCCCGACCTACGACGAGGGCGCCCCGCTGCAGGCCCACGTCACCAACCTGGACGCCGACAACTTCCTCGGCCGCATCGCGCTGCTCCGCGTCGAGCAGGGCGAGCTGCGCAAGGGCCAGACGGTGGCCTGGATCAAGCGCGACGGCTCGATCCAGAACGTCCGCATCTCCGAGCTGCTGATGACCGAGGCGCTCACCCGCAAGCCCGCCGAGGTGGCCGGCCCCGGTGACATCTGCGCCGTCGCGGGCATCGGCGACATCATGATCGGCGAGACCCTCGCCGACACCGAGAACCCGATCGCGCTGCCGCTGATCACCGTCGACGAGCCGGCGATCTCGATGACCATCGGCACCAACACCTCGCCGCTGGTCGGCAAGGGCGGCTCCGGCAAGGGCGCGGACGCCAAGTCCGGCGCCAAGGTCGACCGCAAGGTGACCGCCCGCCAGGTGAAGGACCGCCTGGACCGCGAGCTGATCGGCAACGTCTCGCTGCGCGTCCTTGACACCGAGCGCCCCGACGCCTGGGAGGTGCAGGGCCGCGGTGAGCTGGCGCTGGCCATCCTGATCGAGACCATGCGCCGGGAAGGCTTCGAGCTGACCGTCGGCAAGCCGCAGGTCGTCACCCGCGAGGTCAACGGCAAGACCCACGAGCCGGTCGAGCGCCTCACGGTGGACGTCCCCGAGGAGCACATGGGCGCCGTCACCCAGCTGATGGGCATCCGCAAGGGCCGCATGGACAACATGTCCAACCACGGCTCGGGCTGGGTCCGGATGGAGTTCGTCGTGCCGTCCCGCGGCCTGATCGGATTCCGGACGGAGTTCCTCACCAACACCCGCGGCACCGGCATCGCGCACTCCATCCACGAGGGCTACGAGCCGTGGTTCGGCCAGCTGACGACCCGTAACAACGGCTCGCTGGTCGCCGACCGCTCCGGCGTGGTCACCGCCTTCGCGATGACCAACCTGCAGGAGCGCGGCGTGCTGTTCACCGACCCCGGCACCGAGGTGTACGAGGGCATGATCGTCGGCGAGAACTCGCGCTCCGACGACATGGACGTGAACATCACCAAGGAGAAGAAGCTCACCAACATGCGTTCCTCGAACGCTGACGTGGCCGAGTCGATCGTCCCGCCGCGCAAGCTCTCGCTGGAGCAGTCGCTGGAGTTCTGCCGCGAGGACGAGTGCATCGAGGTGACCCCGGAGACCGTGCGCATCCGCAAGGTCGTGCTGGACGCCAAGGAGCGCGGCCGCACCGCGTCGCGCGCCAAGAAGGGCTGACGCCCGCCCGTTTCGGCCGACCGGCCGGTGTCCCTCGGGATGCCGGCCGGTCGGCTTTTTGGTGACGCTCCGTCACGGGGGGTCGAGCGAGGGGTGTTCGTTAATCGGACGTCACAGATCGTCATGTGTGACGACTGTCCGTTTCGCCCCTGTCTGGCTATGTCTGTAATGTCCGATTATTGGGATTCATTCGCCGTTCATGTGACCAAATTGAAATCCGGATTGGTCAATTCCGTACCCGTGGGTGACCGATAGTGGGTGCAGTCGAGCTCGGGTCGAGGCTTCAAGCGCAGGGGTGCGCGCCAGGCCGCGAGCGATCTGCAACACGATTCAGGAGGCACACCCATGCGCGGTGCCAGCCAGGCCAAGTGGGTTGTCGCAGCCGTCGCGGTCGCCCTCGCCGCCACTGCTTGCGGCAGCAGCTCGTCGGACTCCGCGTCCGGTCCGGTCAACGCCCAGGGCACGTTCAGCTACCAGAGCTCCGAGCCGCAGAACCCGCTCCAGCCGGCCAACGCCATGGAGGTCGGTGGCGGCCGCGTCCTGAAGAACCTGTTCAAGGGCCTGGTGGACTACGACCCCGCGGACGGCAAGCTGCGCAACCAGGTCGCCGAGAAGATCGAGACCACCGACGCGCAGAACTACACCGTCACCCTGAAGTCCGGCTGGACCTTCCACGACGGCACCCCGGTGACCGCGCAGTCCTTCGTGGACGCCTGGAACTGGTCCGCCAACACCAAGAACAACCAGATCAACTCGAACTGGTTCTCCGACATCCAGGGCTACGACGCGGTCCACCCGGAGAAGGGCGACCCGACCTCCGACACCATGTCCGGTCTGAAGGTCGTCGACGACACGCACTTCACCATCGCGCTGACCGGCCCGGTCTCGTACTTCGAGTACAAGCTCGGCTACACCGCCTTCGCGCCGCTGCCCAAGGTGTTCTTCACCGACCCGGCGAAGTACGGCCAGTCGCCGATCGGCAACGGCCCCTACAAGTTCGTCTCGTGGGAGCACAACAAGGCGATCACCGTCGCCTCGTACGACAAGTACGCGGGCGTGGACAAGCCGAAGAACTCCGGCATCGTCTTCAAGAACTACTCGCAGGCCGAGGCCGCCTACAAGGACCTGGTCTCCGACAACCTGGACGTGCTGGACCAGGTCGACCCGAGCGACCTGGCCTCCTACAAGGACGACCTGGGCGACCGCGCCGTCGACCAGCCGTCCGGCGCCATCCAGTCGCTGTCGTTCTCGCTCTACCAGGACTCCTGGAAGGGCCAGGACAAGGCCAAGGTCCGCCAGGGCCTGTCGATGGCGATCGACCGGAACACCATCACCAAGACGGTGCTCCAGGGCTCGCGCCAGGCCGCCAACTCCTGGGTCGCCCCGGGCGTCATGGGCTACAAGGACAACACCTGCGGCGAGGCCTGCACCTACGACCCGGCCAAGGCCAAGCAGCTGATCGCCGAGGGCGGCGGCGTCCCCGGCAACAAGATCACCGTGCTGTACAACGCGGACGGCGGCCACAAGGAGTGGGTGGACGCGGTCTGCAACTCCATCCGCCAGGCCACCGGCGTGGAGTGCGTCGGCGACCCGAAGCCGGACTTCAAGTCGGCCCGTGACCTGGTCAAGAACAAGAAGGTCGACGGTCTGATGCGGACCGGCTGGCAGCAGGACTACCCGCTGAACGCCAACTTCCTGCGCGACGTGTTCGGCACCGGCTCCGACGCCAACGACGCCGGCTACTCCAGCCCGGAGTTCGACCGCCTGGCGGGCGAGGCGGACAAGGCCACCACGGTGGAGAAGACCGCCGAGCTGTACCAGCAGGCCGAGGCCGAGCTGGCCAAGGACATGCCGGCCATCCCGCTCTGGTACTACAAGACCACCGCCGGTTACTCGAAGAACGTCCAGAACGTGAAGTACGACTCGTTCGGCGACCCGGACTTCACCCAGGTCGAGGTCAAGCAGAAGTAACCGAGCCGGCACCGCACGGCTCGAAGCGACACGGCCGGTGCCCGACCCCGCCCCACCGGGCGGACCGGCACCGGCCGTTGTCACGCCGAGAACCCTGACCGGGCCGACGGCCCGTCAGAGCAGTTAATTGGAGGCACGATGGGGCGCTTTGTCGCGAGGCGACTGCTCCAGATGATCCCGGTGTTCCTGGGCACCGTCACGATCATTTTCTTCATGACCCGCATGCTGCCCGGAGACCCGGCGGCGGCGATGTGGGGCGACAAGGCCGCCGACCCGGCGCAGCTGGCCGCGTTCAAGCACCGGATGGGACTCGACGTCTCCATCGGGCAGCAGTACCTGAACTACATGGGGGACCTGCTCACCGGGAACTTCGGTGAGACCATGGCCGGCCGCAAGGTCATCGACGTGATCGGCGAGGCCCTGCCGGTCACCGTCCGGCTCGCCCTGCTGGCCTTCGTCTTCGAACTGGTCGTCGGTGTGACGATCGGCCTGTTCTCCGGCCTGCGCCGCGGCAAGGCCTTCGACAAGACCGCCCTGGTCTTCACCCTGCTGCTGATCTCCATCCCGGTGCCGGTGCTCGGCTTCATCTTCCAGAACGTCTTCGCGATCCAGCTCAAGTGGATCACCCCCACCGTTCAGGACTCGATGAACCTCGGCCAGCTGATGCTGCCCGCCATCGTGCTCGGCTCGATCTCGCTGGCCTACGTGGCCCGACTGACCCGCACCTCCATCGCGGAGAACATCAAGTCGGACTACATGCGCACCGCGATCGCCAAGGGCCTGCCCCGCCGCAAGGTGATCGGCACCCACCTGCTGCGCAACTCGATGATCCCGGTGGTGACCTTCCTGGGCACCGACCTCGGCGCCCTGATGGGCGGCGCGATCGTCACCGAGGGCATCTTCAACGTCAAGGGCGTCGGCAACGCGCTGTACCACGCCATCAACCTCAACGAGGGCGCGACCGTCTCCGGTTTCGTCGTCGTGCTGGTGCTGGTGTACCTGGCCGCCAGCCTGATCGTCGACCTGCTCTACGCGGTCCTGGACCCGAGGATCCGGTATGCCTGACCTGATCGAGAAGAACGTCCCTGCGCAGGGCGCCGCGGGCTCCGCCGAGCCGAAGCCGGAGAAGCCCCGCAGCCTCGGCCTGGACGCCTGGTACGACCTGCGCAAGCGCCCGGTCTTCATCATCTCGGCCGCGCTGATCGTGCTGCTGATCGCCTTCGCGATCGCCCCGAGCCTGTTCACCTCGGTGGACCCGCGGGCCGGCGACCTCCAGCACCACTACCTGACCAAGCCGAACTACCTGCACTTCTTCCAGGCCGACTGGTTCGGCTACGACGGCCAGGGCCGGTCGATCTACGCGCGCATGATCTACGGCGCCCGCGCCTCCGTGGTGGTCGGCATCTGCGTCACCGCCGGCGTCACCGTCCTCGGCGGCCTGGCCGGCATGGCCGCCGGCTACTACGGCGGCTGGGTCGACACGGTGATCTCCCGGGTCACCGACATGTTCTTCGGCATCCCGCTGCTGCTCGGCGCGCTGGTCGTGCTGAACGCCTTCACCACCCGCACCGTCTGGTCGGTGGTCTTCGCCCTGGTCGCCCTCGGCTGGACCCAGATGACCCGCGTGATGCGCGGCTCGGTGATCACCGTCAAGCAGTCCGACTACGTGACGGCGGCCAAGGCGCTCGGCGCCGGCACCGGCCGGATCATGTTCAAGCACATCCTGCCGAACGCGATCGCCCCGGTGATCGTGGTCGCCACCATCGCGCTCGGCGGCTACATCGCCACCGAGGCCACGCTGAGCTTCCTCGGCATCGGCCTCCAGGACCCGACCATCTCCTGGGGCATCGACATCAACTCGGCCCAGAAGGTCATCCGTACCGCGCCGTTCGCGCTGTTCTTCCCGGCAGGCATGCTCAGCGTCACCGTGCTGGCGTTCATCATGCTCGGCGACGCGGTCCGTGACGCCCTCGACCCGAAGCTGCGCTGAGAGAGGCGGCCCGCACCATGACCACCGCACCCGAGAAGACCACCGCCGCGAAGGACCGCCTGGTCCCCGGCACCCCGCTGCTCGAAGTCCGCGACCTGCACGTCGAGTTCAAGACCCGTGACGGCGTCGCCAAGGCCGTCAACGGCGTCAACTACTCGGTCGCGGCCGGCGAGACCCTCGCCGTCCTCGGCGAGTCCGGCTCCGGCAAGTCCGTCACCGCGCAGACCATCATGGGCATCCTCGACATGCCCCCCGGCCGGGTCACCGCCGGCGAGATCCTGTTCCGCGGCCAGGACATGCTGAAGATGTCCAACGAGGAGCGCCGGAAGATCCGCGGCCGCAAGATCGCGATGATCTTCCAGGACGCGCTGTCCTCGCTCAACCCGGTGCTGTCCGTCGGCTACCAGCTCGGCGAGATGTTCCGCGTGCACGAGGGCGCCTCCCGCAAGGAGGCGAAGGCCAAGGCCATCGAGCTGATGGACCGGGTCCGCATCCCCGCCGCCGCGCAGCGCGTCAACGACTACCCGCACCAGTTCTCCGGCGGCATGCGCCAGCGCATCATGATCGCGATGGCGCTGGCCCTCCAGCCCGACCTGATCATCGCCGACGAGCCCACCACCGCGCTGGACGTCACCGTCCAGGCCCAGGTGATGGACCTGCTGGCGGAGCTCCAGGCCGAGTACCACATGGGTCTGATCCTGATCACCCACGACCTCGGCGTGGTCGCCGACGTCGCGGACAAGATCGCCGTCATGTACGCGGGCCGGATCGTCGAGACCGCCCCCGTCCACGAGCTGTACGCCCGGCCCGCCCACCCCTACACCAAGGGCCTGCTCCGGTCGATCCCGCGACTGGACCAGAAGGGCGAGGAGCTCTACGCGATCAAGGGCCTGCCGCCCAACCTCTACAAGGTCCCGGCCGGCTGCGCGTTCAACCCGCGCTGCGACGTCGCCACCGACCTGTGCCGCACCGAGATCCCCGCCCTGCACCAGGTCACCGACCGGGACGGGGCCGAGCTCGCCGGCCGCAAGAGCGCCTGCCACCTCTGGAAGGAGACCCTCCATGGCTGAGCCCATCCTGGAGGTCCGCGACCTGGTCAAGCACTACCCGCTCACCCAGGGCATCCTCTTCAAGAAGCAGGTCGGCGCGGTCAAGGCCGTCGACGGCGTCTCCTTCACCCTCGACAAGGGCGAGACGCTCGGCATCGTCGGCGAGTCCGGCTGCGGCAAGTCGACGCTGGCGAAGGTGCTGATGAACCTGGAGCGGGCGACCGCCGGCCAGGTCTTCTACAAGGGCGAGGACATCTCCCGGCTGTCGGGGGCGGCGCTCAAGGCCGTCCGCCGCAACATCCAGATGGTGTTCCAGGACCCGTACACCTCGCTGAACCCGCGCATGACGGTCGGCGACATCATCGGGGAGCCGTTCGAGATCCACCCCGAGGTGGCTCCCAAGGGCGACCGCCGCAAGGCCGTCCAGGACCTGCTGGACGTGGTCGGGCTGAACCCCGAGTACATCAACCGGTACCCGCACCAGTTCTCCGGCGGCCAGCGCCAGCGCATCGGCATCGCGCGCGGCCTGGCGCTCAAGCCGGAGATCATCATCTGCGACGAGCCGGTCTCGGCGCTGGACGTCTCGGTGCAGGCCCAGGTGATCAACCTGCTGGAGCAGCTCCAGGGCGAGTTCGAGCTCTCCTACATGTTCATCGCGCACGACCTGTCGATCGTTCGGCACATCTCCGACCGGGTCGGCGTGATGTACCTCGGCAAGATCGTCGAGATCGGCACCGACGCCGAGATCTACGAGCACGCCACCCACCCGTACACCCAGGCGCTGCTGTCGGCCGTCCCGGTGCCGGACCCGACCGGCCGCGAGGGCCGCGAGCGGATCATCCTCACCGGCGACATCCCCTCCCCGGCGAACCCGCCGTCCGGCTGCCGCTTCCGCACCCGCTGCTGGAAGGCGGAGGAGCGCTGCGCGACGGAGGTGCCGCTGCTGGCCGCGCCGACGCTGCTGACGGGCGAGGCGAAGCACGATTCGGCGTGCCACTTCGCCGCGGAGCGGGAGACGGCTGCGGCCGCATAGGAGCGCACCGACAGGGGCGCGGGGAACTGCGCGACAAGCGCCGACCACATCCGCAAGATCGCGACGCAGGACAATGACCTGCACTTGATCGCGACCTTGCGGATGGGGCCTTCCGCTTCGCGCAGTTCCCCGCGCCCCTGTTTTCGTGCCCGTCCGCTCGCGCGAGTCTCCACGCGCCCATCCGGAGGCATTGCGGTCGCGTCGCCGCTTCGCGGCACTTCTCATGGGGTGAGATGCGTCTCACACACCCTTGAGGAGGAGGCTCCATGCCTGCATGCACCCGTGTGCGCTGGGCCGTTGTCAGTGCGACGTCCGTGGCCCTGATGGCCACGGGTTGTGGGGGGGACAGCGGTGGGTCCGGTGGCGGTTCGTCGGATGCCGGGAAGACGTTCACGTACCAGAGCAGTGAGCCGCAGAACCCGTTGCAGCCGGCCAACGCCAACGAGGTCGGCGGCGGGCGCATCGTGCAGAACCTGTTCAAGGGTCTGGCGGACTACGACCCGTCGAACGGCAAGCTGCGGATGCAGGTCGCGGACAAGATCGACACCAGCGACGCGCAGACGTACAACGTGACGCTGAAGTCGGGGTGGACGTTCCACGACGGGACGGCGGTGACGGCGAAGAGCTTCGTCGACGCGTGGAACTGGGCGGCGAGCACCAAGAACAACCAGATCAACAGCTCGTGGTTCGCGGACATCCAGGGCTACACCGACGTCCACCCGCAGAGCGGCAACCCGACCACGGACAGCATGTCGGGGCTGAGCGTCCAGGACGACACGCACTTCACGATCAAGCTGAACAACAAGGTCTCGTACTTCCCGTACAAGCTGGGGTACGTGGCCTTCTCGCCGCTTCCGGAGGGGTTCTTCAAGGACCCGGCGGGCTACGGGCAGAAGCCGGTGGGCAACGGGCCCTACGAGTTCGTGAGTTGGGACCACAACTCGCAGGTGGTCACCAAGACGTTCGCCAACTACCAGGGCGTGGACAAGCCGAAGAACGGCGGCGTGGTGTTCAAGATGTACACCACGGCGGAGGCGGCCTACGCGGACCTGCAGTCGAACAACCTGGACGTGATGGACCAGGTGCCGCCGTCGGCGCTGGCGAACTACAAGAACGACCTGGGGGACCGGGCGATCGACGCGCCGCAGGGCGCGATCCAGAACGTCGGGTTCACGCTGTACCAGCCGGAGTGGCAGGGGGCGGACAAGGCGAAGGTCCGGCAGGGGCTGTCGATGGCGATCGACCGGAACACCATCACCAAGACGGTGCTGCAGGGTTCGCGGGCGCCGGCGTCGGCGTGGGTCGCCGAGGGTGTCGAGGGCTACAAGGCGGGGACCTGCGGCGACTTCTGCAACTACAACCCGGACAAGGCGAAGCAGCTGATCCAGGAGGGCGGCGGCGTCCCCGGGAACTCGCTCAAGGTCACGTACAACGCGGACGGCGGCCACAAGGAGTGGGTGGACGCGGTGTGCAACTCGATCCGGCAGGCGACCGGGGTGAACTGCGCGGGCGACCCGAAGACCGACTTCAAGACCGCCCGGGCGGCGATCACCGGACACCAGATCAACGGCCTGTTCCGGACCGGCTGGGTGCAGGACTACCCGCTGAACGCGAACTTCCTGGCCGACGTGTACCGCACCGGCGCGGCCTCCAACGACACCGGCTACTCCAGCCCGGAGTTCGACAAGCTGGCCAACGAGGCCGACCAGGCCGCGTCGATCCAGGACACCGCGACCGGCTACCAGCAGGCCGAGGCGCAGCTGGCGCTCGACATGCCGGCCATCCCGCTCTGGTACTACCGGACCAACTCCGGCTTCTCCACCAAGGTGCAGAACGTGAAGTTCGACTCCTTCGGCAACCCGGCCTGGACCCAGGTCGAGGTCAAGGGCTGATCCCGTTCGACGCCGGCCCCGTCCTCCCCGCACGGAGGGCGGGGCCACGTCAGTCACCTCTCGGAGGGAGGGGCTCCCATGGGCCATTACGTCCTGCGGCGCGTGCTCCAGATGATCCCGGTGTTCTTCGGGGCCACGCTGCTGATCTTCCTGATGGTGTACAGCCTGCCGGGCGACCCGATCGCGGCGATGTTCGGCGACAAGGCCGCCGACCCGGCGACGGTGGCCAACCTGCGGCACCAGTACTACCTCGACCAGCCGCTGTGGAAGCAGTACCTGCACTACATGAACAACATCTTCCACCTGGACTTCGGCACCAGTTTCACCGGCCGTCCGGTCTCCGAGATCATGGCGGACGCCTTCCCGGTCACCATCCGGCTCGCCCTGGTGGCGTTCTTCTTCGAGATCGTGATCGGCCTGCCGCTGGGCCTGATCGCCGGCCTGAAGCGCGGCAGCGTCGCGGACACCGTGGTGCTGGTGCTCACCCTGATCGTGATCTCGATCCCGGTGTTCGTGCTCGGCTACATCGCGCAGACGGTGTTCGCGATCAACCTGGGCTGGGTGACGGCGACGGTCCAGGACTCCCGGGACATCAGCCAGTTGATCCTGCCGGGCCTGGTGCTGGCGTCGCTGTCGCTGGCGTACGTGGCCCGGCTGACCAGGACCTCGATCGGCGAGAACCTGCGCGCCGACTACATGCGCACCGCGGTGGCCAAGGGCCTGCCGCGACGGACGATCGTCGGGCGGCACCTGCTGCGCAACTCGCTGATCCCGGTGGTGACCTTCCTGGGCACCGACCTGGGCGCGCTGATGGGCGGCGCGATCGTCACCGAGGGCATCTTCAACATCTCCGGCGTCGGCAACGTCCTCTACAAGGCGATCAACCAGAAGGAAGGCCCGACGGTGGTCGGCATCGTCACCGTGCTGGTGATCGTGTACCTGGTCGCCAGCCTGGTCGTCGACCTGCTGTACGCCGTCCTGGACCCGAGGATCCGCTATGCCTGACCGGAACGAGGACATTCCCGACGACCACGACCCGCTGCGGAACATGAAGCCCACCGACAGCGACCACCTGGACTACGTCGGCCAGCAGGGCCTGGCGGTGGAGCAGGGGACGCTGCTGGAACCCGACCCCGGCAAGCGGGAGCAGGCGCGCAGCCTGTGGGGGGACGCCTGGCGGGACCTGCGGCGGCGGCCGATCTTCCTGATCTCGGCGGTGCTGATCCTGCTGCTGGTGCTGATCGCGATCTTCCCCGGGCTGTTCACCGACACCGACCCGCGGGCGTCCGACCTGACCAACAACTACCTGCGGCGGCCGGACTGGACCGACTTCTTCGGAGGCGGCTGGTTCGGCTACGACGGCCAGGGCCGGTCGATCTACGCCCGGGTGATCTACGGGGCGCGGGCCTCGATCACCGTCGGCATCTGCGTCACGCTGGCGGTCACCCTGCTGGGCGGGCTGGCCGGGATGTGCGCCGGGTACTTCGGCGGGTGGATCGACGCGGTGATCTCCCGGATCACCGACATCTTCTTCGGCATTCCGCTGCTGCTCGGCGCCCTGGTGCTGCTGAACGCGTTCGCCACCCGCAACGTGTGGTCGGTGGTGATCGCGCTGGCGTTCCTCGGCTGGACGCAGCTGGCCCGCGTGATGCGCGGCTCGGTGATCACCGTCAAGCAGTCGGACTACGTGGTGGCCGGCCGGGCGCTGGGCGCCGGGACGGGGCGGCTGATGTTCCGGCACATCCTGCCGAACGCCGTCGCCCCGGTGATCGTGGTCGCCACCATCGCGCTCGGCGGCTACATCACGGCGGAGGCCACGCTGAGCTTCCTGGGCATCGGCCTGCAGGACCCGACGATCTCCTGGGGCGTGGACATCTCCTCCGCGCAGAAGGTGATCCGGCAGGCGCCGTTCGCCCTGTTCTTCCCGGCCGCGGCGCTCTCCATCACCGTGCTGGCCTTCATCATGCTGGGCGACGCGGTGCGCGACGCCCTCGATCCGAAGCTGCGCTGAGCGAGGGGAACAGGCAGATGAGCACCGTCGCCGACCAGACCGACCCGACCCGCGAGGCGCCCTTCACCGGGCCGCTGCTGGACGTGCGGGACCTGCACGTGGAGTTCCGGACCCGGGACGGCGTGGTCCGGGCCGTCAACGGCGTCAACTACTCGGTCGCGGCCGGCGAGACGCTCGCCGTGCTGGGCGAGTCCGGCTCCGGCAAGTCCGTCACCGCGCAGGCCGTCATGGGCATCCTCGACATGCCGCCGGCCGCCATCCCCAAGGGGGAGATCCTGTTCCGCGGCCGGGACATGCTGAAGATGTCCAAGGACGAGCGGCGCAAGATC
This sequence comes from Kitasatospora sp. NPDC004531, assembly GCF_053602195.1. NCBI lineage: Bacteria > Bacillati > Actinomycetota > Actinomycetes > Kitasatosporales > Streptomycetaceae > Kitasatospora > Kitasatospora sp. NPDC004531. The sequence goes on from NZ_JBSGDD010000029.1 coordinate 40,955, forward strand.
CGCGGCCAGAAGATCGCGATGATCTTCCAGGACGCGCTGTCCTCGCTGAACCCGGTGCTGCCGGTCGGCTTCCAGCTCGGCGAGATGTACCGGGCGCACCGGGGCAGCAACCGCAAGGACGCCAGGGCCAAGGCCATCGAGCTGATGGACCGGGTCCGCATCCCCGCCGCCCGGGAGCGGGTGAACGACTACCCGCACCAGTTCTCCGGCGGCATGCGCCAGCGCATCATGATCGCGATGGCGCTGGCCCTCCAGCCCGACCTGATCATCGCGGACGAGCCGACCACCGCGCTGGACGTGACCGTCCAGGCGCAGGTGATGGACCTGTTGGCGGAGCTCCAGGCCGAGTTCCACATGGGTCTGATCCTGATCACCCACGACCTCGGCGTGGTCGCCGACGTCGCGGACAAGATCGCCGTGATGTACGCGGGCCGGATCGTCGAGACCGCTCCCGTCCACGAGCTGTACGCCCGGCCCGCCCACCCGTACACGCGCGGGCTGCTGGACTCCATCCCGCGCCTGGACCAGAAGGGCCAGGAGCTCTACGCGATCAAGGGCCTGCCGCCCAACCTGCTGCGGATCCCGCCCGGCTGCGCGTTCAACCCGCGCTGCCCGCGGGCGCGGGAGATCTGCCGGCAGGAGGTGCCGCCGCTGGCGCAGGTGACCGAGGACGACGGGACGCCGCTGGCCGGGCGGCGCAGTGCGTGCTTCTTCTGGAAGGAGACCCTCCATGACGGTTAACGGGGCCACGCCGCTCGGGGCGACCACCCCCGAGGAGGTCGCGTTCGCCCAGGCGGTGCGGCGCGGCGAACCCATCCTCCAGGTGCGCGACCTGCGCAAGCACTTCCCGCTGACCAGGGGCGTGCTGTTCAAGAAGCAGGTCGGTGCGGTCAAGGCCGTCGACGGGGTGTCCTTCGACCTGATGCAGGGGGAGACGCTCGGCATCGTCGGCGAGTCCGGCTGCGGCAAGTCGACGCTGGCGAAGGTGCTGATGAACCTGGAGCCGGCCACCGCCGGGTCGGTGAAGTACAAGGGCGAGGAGATCTCGCACCTGTCGGGGGCGGCACTGAAGGCCGTGCGGCGCAACATCCAGATGGTGTTCCAGGACCCGTACACCTCGCTGAACCCGCGCATGACGGTCGGCGACATCATCGGGGAGCCGTTCGAGATCCACCCCGAGGTGGCGCCGAAGGGCGACCGCCGCAAGGCCGTGCAGGACCTGCTGGACGTGGTCGGGCTGAACCCCGAGTACATCAACCGGTATCCGCACCAGTTCTCCGGCGGCCAGCGCCAGCGCATCGGCATCGCGCGCGGCCTGGCGCTCAAGCCGGAGATCATCATCTGCGACGAGCCGGTCTCGGCGCTGGACGTCTCGGTGCAGGCCCAGGTGATCAACCTGCTGGAGCAGCTCCAGGGCGAGTTCAACCTGTCGTACATGTTCATCGCGCACGACCTGTCGATCGTCCGGCACATCTCCGACCGGGTCGGCGTGATGTACCTGGGGCGGATGGTGGAGATCGGCACCGACCTGGAGATCTACGACCACGCCACCCACCCGTACACCCAGGCGCTGCTGTCCGCCGTCCCGGTGCCCGACCCGACCGCGCGGGAGTCGCGGGACCGGATCGTGCTCGTCGGCGACGTGCCCTCGCCGGCCAACCCGCCGTCCGGGTGCCGGTTCCGGACGCGGTGCTGGAAGGCCCAGGAGAAGTGCGAACGGGAGGACCCGGCGCTGACCGTCCGGGAGTGGCTGGAGGGGCGGGCCAGGCACGACTCGGCCTGCCACTTCGCCGCCGAACGCGAGAACGTCTGACGGAACGCGAAGAGGGCCCCCACCGGTCGGTGGGGGCCCTCTTCACACGGTCAGACCTCGGCGCGCTGCTCCGGAACGGCGGCGGTGCCGCCGTCCTCCGGGAAGTGGCACGCGGTCAGGTGGCCCGCGGAGTTGCCGGACAGCTGGACCAGCGGCGGCTCCTGGGTCGCGCACTTGTCCTGCGCCTTCCAGCAGCGGGTGCGGAAGCGGCAGCCCGACGGCGGGTTGAGCGGCGACGGGACGTCACCGACCAGGCGGATCCGCTCGCGGTTGTCGTCCGGGTCGGCCTCCGGCACCGCGGACAGCAGCGCGTGGGTGTACGGGTGGCGGGGCGACTCGTACAGCGACTTGCGGTCGGCGATCTCGACGATCTTGCCGAGGTACATCACCGCGACGCGCTGCGAGAAGTGCCGTACCACCGACAGGTCGTGGGCGATGAACAGGAACGCGATGCCCAGCTCGCGCTGCAGGTCCTGGAGCAGGTTGACCACCTGCGCCTGGATGGAGACGTCCAGCGCCGAGACCGGCTCGTCCGCGACGATCAGCTTCGGGTTCAGCGACAGCGCGCGGGCCACGCCGATGCGCTGGCGCTGGCCGCCGGAGAACTCGTGCGGGAAGCGGTTGTAGTGCTCCGGGTTGAGACCGACGGTCTCCAGCAGCTCCTGCACCCGGCGCTGGATGCCGCCCTTCGGGTTGATCCCGTTGATCTCCATCGGCGCGCCGATGATCGAGCCGACGGTGTGCCGCGGGTTCAGCGAGGAGTACGGGTCCTGGAAGATCATCTGGATCTCGGACCGGATCGGCGCGAGTTCCCTGCGGCTGGCGTGCGTGATGTCCTGGCCGTTGTAGCGGATCTCGCCGCCGGTCGGCTCCAGCAGGCGGGTCACCAGCCGGCCCAGGGTCGACTTGCCGCAGCCGGACTCGCCGACCAGGCCGACCGACTCGCTCGGGAAGACCTCCAGGTCCACACCGTCCACCGCGTGCACGGCGCCGACCTGCCGCTTGAACAGGAAGCCGTCCAGCACCGGGAAGTGCTTCTCCACGCCCTTGATCGCCAGCAGCGCGTCACCGGAACCGGCGGCGGGGGCGGCCGGCTTCGTGAGGGTCGATTCGTTGCTCATGGTGTCCCTCTCAGCCGAGCCGCGGCTTGATCTGGTCGATGAAGATGTCCTGCCGCTGCGCCGCGCTCAGGTGGCAGGCGGCGGCGTGCCCGGTGGCCGGGGAGAGCGGCGGGCGCTCCGAGGTGCAGCCGCCGCCGATCACCTGCTGCTGGAAGTCGCAGCGCGGGTTGAACGGGCAGCCGGTCGGCAGGTTGATCAGGCTCGGCGGGGTGCCGCGGACCGGCCGCAGCGGCACGTCCACGTCGCCGGTCAGGCTCGGCATCGAGGACAGCAGGCCCCAGGTGTAGGGGTGCTGAGGAGCCTTCAGCACCTCGCGGACGGTGCCGCGCTCGACGGCCCGGCCCGCGTACATCACCATGATCTTCTGGGCGGTGCGCGCCACCACGCCCAGGTCGTGGGTGATCAGGATGATCGCGGTGCCCATCTCCTGCTGGAGGTCCTTCAGCAGGTCGAGGATCTGGGCCTGGACGGTGACGTCCAGCGCGGTGGTCGGCTCGTCGGCGATCACCAGCTTGGGGTCGCAGACCAGCGACATGGCGATCATGGCGCGCTGGCGCATGCCGCCGGAGAACTGGTGCGGGTAGTCGTCGACCCGGGTGGTGGGCTGCGGGATGCCGACCTTGGTCAGCATCTCGATGGCCCGGTCCCGGGCCTCCGACTTGGAGGCGCCGGTGTGCTTGCGGAAGGTCTCGCCGATCTGCTTGCCGATGGTGTGGTACGGCGACAGCGCGGTCAGCGGGTCCTGGAAGATCATCGACATGGTCTTGCCGCGGAGCTTCTCCAGCTCGCGGTTGGACGCGCCGACCAGTTCCTTCCCGTCCAGCTTGATGGAGCCGGTGATCTCGGTCCGGTCCGGGTTGTGCAGGCCCAGGACGGCCAGGTTGGTCACCGACTTGCCGGAGCCGGACTCACCGACGATGCCGAGCGTGCTGCCCGGCTCCACGTCGAAGGAGAGGTTGTCCACGGCCCGGACCACGCCGTCCTCGGTGCTGAAACGGACCGAGAGGTCGCGGACTGAGAGGAACGGCTGGTCGCCGCCGCTGCCGGCGGACGGGGCCCCCTCGGGCTTGGCCTGGGTGGTCATGGACTGGGCTCCTCGGTGCGGTACGTGAGGTCGGGACTGCTGGGTCGGCCTGGGGTGCGGCCGGTCAGGCCAGGCGGATGCGCGGGTCGATCAGGGCGTAGGCGGCGTCGACGATGATGTTGAAGAAGACGATCAGGGTGGCCGCCACCACGGTGACGCCGACCAGCAGCGACAGGTCGGAGTCGCGGAACGAGTGGATCGCCAGCTCGCCCAGGCCGTGCAGGCTGAACGTCGTCTCGGTGATGATCGCGCCGCCGAGCAGCACGCCCAGGTCGATGCCGAAGACGGTGACGATGGTGCCCATCGCGCCGCGCCAGGCGTAGCGCATGAAGACCGAGGTGCCGGACATGCCCTTGGCGCGGGCGGTCCGCACGTAGTCCTCGGACAGCTGCTCGACCATCGAGGACCGGGTCATACGGGTGTAGTTGGCGGTCCAGATCAGCGACAGCACGATCCACGGCACCAGCAGGCCGCTGGCCCAGCCGAGCGGGTCCTCGGTGAACGGGACGTACGTGGGCAGTTCCAGCAGGTTGGTGCTGTAGCACAGCGCCCATAGGGCGAGCGGGCCGGCGACGTAGATCTGCATCGAGGAGGCGACCAGCGAGGCGGTGCTGGCGATCTTGTCGAGGGCCTTGCCCTGCTTGTGGGCGGCCAGCATGCCGGTGCCGATGCCGAAGATCAGGAAGATGACGGCGGAGCCGATGGTCAGCGACAGCGTGGTCGGGAAGCGGTCCGCGAGGATGCCGCCGACCAGCTCCTTCTTGTCGAAGGAGTAGCCGAAGCACGGGGCGCTGCACTCCGTGCCGTTGAACGTGCCGCCGGTGAAGATGGTGCTCAGCCAGTTCCAGTACTGGACCGGCCAGGAGTGGTCGAAGCCCATGTCGTGCCTGATCAGGGCAAGCGTCTCGGGCGTGCAGGTCTTGCCGCAGTAGAGCCGCGCCGGGTCCGCCGGGATCGCGAAGAACAGCGCATAGGTGACCATCGAGACGATCACCAGAATGACGAGAGCGCCGAGTGATCGGCGGACGAGGAATCGGAGCATCGGACGGGCTCTCCTGATCGGGGAGGGGCACCGGCAGATCATGCCGGCGCCCCACCGTGAGCTACTGCTCGGTGATGACTACTACTTGACGTAGATGTTGAGCGGGGACTGCAGGCCGGCCAGGCTGTCGAACTTGACACCGCCGAGGCCGGAGCCGTACAGGCTCAGCGAGCGCTGGTACACGTCCGGGATCGAGTAGGCCTTGTCCTGGAGCTTCTTGTCGATGGCGGCCCAGGCCTTGCCGGCCGCGACCGGGTCGGCGATCTTGGCGGCGGCGTCGATCGCGGAGTTGATCTCCGGGTCGTCCACGTGGGCGTAGTTGGACGCGCTGTCGGCGATGGCGCGGCCGTCCCAGACCGGCTGCAGCGAGGTGTAACCGGTCGGCCAGTCGGCGCCCCAGCCGCCCCAGTACAGGTCGTACTCGTTGTCGACCTTGCCGATGACGTCGTAGTAGGTCTTCGCGTCGATCGGCTTCGGGATGAAGTTGAAGCCGGCCTTGGTCAGCGCGTCGCGGATGGCCTCGGTGACCTTCTGCTGCAGCGGGGTGTTGTTGAACGCGTACGTGATGGTGGTGTTCAGCGCGTTCGCGTCGGTCAGGATCTTCTTGGCGGCCTCCGGGTCGCCCTCCGGCTTGTTCTTGATGCCGAAGGCGTCGTACGACTCGTAGCCCAGGACGGTCGGGCTCATGTACGAGGTCGCGTAGTCGCCATAGGAGGAGCCACCCTGCAGCTGGCGGGTCTGCTGGTGCGGGAACGCCCGGACCAGGGCCTCGCGGATCTTCTGGTCCTTGATGCGGGTGTTGTTGATGTAGTAGTAGTCCACGTACGGGGTCAGGCCCTCGAGCGTGCGGGACTTCAGCTTCTCGTCGCCCTTGACCTGGTCGATGTAGGCCGGGTACACGGTGTTGTGGAACGAGAAGGTGGTCTTGTCCTCGCCGTTGTCCGCCATGAAGCGCTCGGTGGACTGCTGCGCCTGGACACCGAAGGTCATGTGCCACTTGTCCGGGTAGGCGTTCCGGATCGGGTCGGTGTTCGCGTCCCAGTTGGGGTTGCGCTCCAGGTCCAGCGAGCGGTCGGTGACATGCTCGGCGATCTGGTACGGGCCCGAGGAGAACGGCTTCTTGTCGTACTCCTCCTTGGTGTCGTGGGCCTGCGGCACGATGCCGTAACCGGTCATCGCCAGGGTGAAGTTGGCGTCCGGGTGGACGTCCTGGAAGGTGATGACCACGGTCTTGGCGTCCGGGGTCTGCACCGCGTCGAGGTGCTGGCCCTCGTACGGACCCTGGTACGCCTCGCGGTACTTGTCGCCCGAGATCCAGGTCTGGATGTAGGTCGGGCCGGACTTGATGAACTTCGCGTAGGTGCGCTCGATCGAGTACTTGATGTCGGCCGAGGTGATCGGGGAGCCGTCCTGCCACTTCACGCCGTCCTTCAGCGTGAACTTCCAGGTCTTGCCGCCGTCGGTGGCCAGGTCGCCGATCAGCTTCTGCGAACCGTCGGGCATGGTCTTGTAGCCCGTCAGCTGACGGGTGAAGAGCAGCGAGACCTCGGCGTTGTAGTTCATGTAGATCTGGGCCGGGTCCAGGTGCGAGAAGTCGTCGCGGTCGATCATGTTGACCGTGCCGCCCTTCTTCGCGCCGGGCTCGGCGGCGGCCGGACCCTTCGAGTCCTCGGCGGTGCCGACGGAGATCGTGGTGGCCTTCACCGGGTCCTTGGAAGCGGTGGAGCCGCTGCCGTTGGAGTGGCCGCTGGAGCACGCCGTGGTGACGGTCAGGGCCCCGGCCACCAGAATGGCGGCCGCGAGCCGCGTCTTGCGAGAGCTCATCTTCATCCTGCCTGGGGTTTAGGTGAGTTGGAAATCTTCGTGGGTGTGCCCGGGGCCTGGCTTTCCCATCCCCCCGGTGTCTTGGGGCCTGCTCAGCGGTTGGTCTTCGGGTCGAAGGCGTCCCGGACGGAGTCGCCCAGCAGGTTGAAGGCCAGAACGAACACCACCATGGCCAGGCCCGGGAAGAGCAGGAAGGTGACGTCGGTCCGGAGGTAGTTCGCGGCGTCGGCGATCATGCGGCCCCAGTCCGGGGTCGGCTCGGAGACACCCACGCCGAGGTAGGACAGACCCGCCTCGGCGGTGACGAACGCCGGCAGCGCGAGGGTGGACTGCACCAGGATCGGCGTCCAGAGGTTGGGCAGGATCTCCTTGAAGATGATCCGTGCCGGCGAGGCGCCGGTGACCTTGGCGGCCTCGATGAACTCGCGCTCACGCAGCGAGAGCGAGACACCACGCAGGATGCGGGCCAGACCCATCCAGCCGAGCAGCGACAGCACGATGGTGACGGCCACGAACGGCAGCCACTCCGGCACCTTCTCGTTGGAGGCGACCAGCAGGCTGGTGACGACCGGCATGGTGGCGATCAGGAAGATCTGGGACGGGAACGACATCAGGACGTCGATGACGCGGCCGATGAAGTAGTCGATCTTCCCGCCGAGGTAGCCGGCGGCGATGCCGAGCGCGACACCGATCACGGTGGTCAGCAGCGAGGTGGCGACGGCGATGATCAGCGAGGTGCGGATGCCGTAGACCAGCTGCATCAGCACGTCACGGCCGAGACCCGGCTCCAGACCGAACCAGAAGTCGCCGCTCATGCCGCCGTTGGGGGCCACCGGAAGACCGGAGTCGGTCAGCAGCGTCGGGTCGTTCTGGCCGTAGTGGGTCTGCGGGTCCTTGCCGTAGATCATCCCGATCACCGGCGCGAGGATCGCCACCAGGATGAAGAACAGCACGACGCAGGCGCTCACCACGCCGGTGCGGTCGCGGAGGAAGCGGCGCCACATGAGCTTCCCGGGAGAGAGGCCGCGGAAGCCGGAATCGGTGGGCGCGTCGGCCGAGGCGTTGTCCGCGGGGTCCGACGTGGACCCGGGGGTGTCCCCGCCCGTCGTGGCCCCAGTAGGCGTCGTCATGGTGCTAAAGCTCCCGACCGTGGTCCGTGCAGAAGCAAGGAGTAAGAACTTGGATGAATGGACTCTTGCAAGTCGTTTATCGAACGTCAAGAGTTCCTCAGTTGTCGAGCGCCCATTTCCTCCTTCGTGCTGGAATGTCAACCACTTTGTAGTTCCTGAACTCTTGACAGCGGTCGAGCGAGACGGTCAAAACCGGACAAACGCGACCAAGGTTCGTTCACCTGTCCGTAACGATGGACTGTCAGGTCCGCTATCAGGACGTCGAGTTCATCGAGGTCGCTGCACGACGCGCGTAGACCCGGTGTCCGTTTTGAGTCTCTTCGGCGGAATTGAGCTCGGCAATTGAGTGTCCGATAATCGGACACCTCCGTTTTCGGGCATGCCGGAGCGAATTCATGGGTAGGGGGCACCCAATTCGAGCCGCAGGCTCGCCGCCGGCCGCCTGGCAATTTCCCGCCATTGGCGACTCTTCGCCGTGCGGTGTTACTCCAGCGTTACTTGACTAGCCCGATGTTCTCGTAGACGAGATCGCCGAGACCGGCCGCACCGATGTTCGCGAGGTTCTTGCGGACGCCGTAAATGGCCGGCCGCTGGTACAGCGGAACCAGACCCGCCACCTCCCACGCCTCGGCGTCGGCGCGGTTGAGCGCCGCCGTCTCGTCGTCCACGGTGTCGGCCTTGGCGGCGTCCGCCATCGCCCGGTCGAGCGCCTTGCTGCCGACCTGCGACCAGTTGGAGCCGGAGTCCTGCTGGAACGTGCTGATCGAGTTGGAGACCGGGAAGGGGGTGCCCATCAGTGCGAACGAGGTCAGGTCGAAGTCGTGCTTGTACACGAAGCCGTCGAAGAACTCGCCGGCCGGCACGGTCTGCACCGTGACCTTCACCCCGACCTGTCCCAGCATCCGGGTGACCAGCGCGCTCTCGTTGGCGGCCAGGTTGTTGTCGGCCGGCGCCACGAACCGCAGCACCAGCTCCTTGCCGTCCTTGGTGCGGACGCCCGAGGGCCCGGTCTTCCAGCCCAGCGAGTCGAGGGACGCCTGTGCGGCGCCGGGGTCGAAGCGGCTCAGGCCGTTCGAGTTGTCCTGGTAGCCGTGCTGCGACGGCACCAGGAAGTGGTTGTTCATCGGCACGTACGGCCAGTCCAGGCCGGCCAGGTCGGTGCGGGTGATCTCGGCCCGGTCGATCGCCATGATCAGCGCCTGGCGGACCTTCGGGTCGCCGAGCAGCGGGCTGCGGCCGTTCAGCACCAGGTGCCGCAGGTTCGGGCCGCCGGCCCGGCGGGCCTCGCCGTCCGGGGTGGAGTTGATGATCCGGTAGCCCTCGGTGTTGGGCCCGTTGTTGTAGTAGTCGATCTCGCCCGCGGCGAACGCCTGCGGCATCTTCCCGGTGTCGATCGCCTTGAAGACGATCCGGTCCAGCATCGGCTTCTCGCCCCACCAGTCCGGGTCGGCGACCACGGTGACGGTGCGCGCCGCCGGGTCCATCCGCTCGACCTTGAACGGGCCGGCGGTGACCGGGAAGCGGCCCTTGAAGGAGGTGTTGAACAGCTCCGGGGTGGCGATGTACTTCGCCGGCAGCAGCGGGGCGTTGCCGGCGTTGTTGAACATCGCCTGCCACTCCGAGTACGGCTCCCGGAAGGTCATCACGGCCTGGTGGTCGTCCTGGCCGCGCACCACGCTCTCCACCTGGTCGAAGCCGTTGCTGGTGGCGGTCCTGAACGCCGGGTCCTGGCCGTTCAGCGCCTGCCACTCGGCCTGCAGGTCGCGCCAGGTGATCGGGGTGCCGTCGGACCAGTGGGCCTTCGGGTTGAGCGTCCACACCACGGTCTGCTTCCCCTGGCGCAGCTCGCTGCGGACATCGGTCAGGTAGGCAGGGTTGGGGGACTGCATGCCGCCCGCGTCGGAGCGCCAGAAGGTCGGCAGCAGCGCCTTGGCGACGTCGTTGGTGGAGACCTCGGAACCGTCCGCCTGCACCGGGTTCCACTGGCCGGAGAACTGGTCGATCGCCCAGTTCAGGGTGCCGCCCTGGCGCAGCGCGGTGCGCGGCTTCGGGTTCATCGACTGCTGGGTCATCCGCGGCGCGTCCCCGCCGGCCGGCGCCGCCGTTCCGTCGTCCGGGCCGCCCGCCGCGGCGCAGGAGCACAGCGCGAGGGACAGCGCCGCCGCCGACGCGGTCAGGGCGGGAAGGCGGCGACGTCTCGGAGCGGGGGGTCTTGGCACGCGGCACATCTTGCGTACCGGTACGACGACTTGTCGACCAGCGGTCGATCAAGTCTTGGTAACGCGGCGCGACCTCCCGCGCGGCCGCCCGGTTCGTCCCGTTCTGGGACGCCACTGGCGAGGATCCGCCAGCAGGCCGAAGCCGGGGCTCCGACGGCGGAGCCCCGGCTTCGGCGGGGGTGTTGACGGCGGATCAGGCCGGGAACTTGTACGCCCGGTCCCGGCCCGACTTGGCGATGGTCTGGCCGATCGCGTCCGCCACGTCCTGCGCGGTGATCGGCGAGGACTGGCCGTTCTTGGTGGTCTTCACCTTGTCGAAGGTGGTGCCGACGGCCGTCTGCAGCGCGTCCAGGTTCCACTTCAGGGCGACGGTGCCGGACGCGTCCGGGGCCAGCACCAGGGCGCGCGCCGCGGTGCTCCTGCCGAAGCTGAACTGCTTGCCGCCCGCGTTGATGGTGATGTTGCCGTTCAGCACCTGCTTGCCGATGCTCTCCGCCGCGGCCTTCAGGGCGTCCTCGCCGACCTTCGGCTGGGCGTCGGTCAGCGGCAGCGCCACCTCGGCGTCCGGCTTGCCGGCCGCCCGGTCCCGGTAGGCCTGCTCGACCTTGCCGGCGGCCGACGAGGAGTCCAGCCCCTGCCCGGCCTTGCCCGGCACCACCTCGGTGGTGCCCGACTCGGTGAACCGGACGTAGCCCTCCTGCAGGCCCTGCCCGGCCTTCGCGGCCAGATCGTCCAGCGCCGCCTTCAGCTTCGCCGAGTCGATCCGCACCTGGGGCTCGACGGCCTTGCCGCCGCCGGTCAGCGAGGAGAACACGTCGACCGGGTTGTAGCTGTGCTTGGTCAGCGCGTCCACCGTCGCCGTGGTGTCGAAGCTCAGACCGGCGCTGGCCGGATCCAGCGTCACCGACTGCTCGCCGATCTTGAGCCGCAGCGGCTGCTGCCCGGCCTTGCCGACCGAACCGTCCAGCGCCGTCACCGCCTGGTCGCGGGAGTCGCCGCCGATGTCGGTGCCCAGCACCGTGGTGCCCTTGGGGATGTCGGACTGGTTCATCATCAGGCCCGCGCCGTACGCCGCCGCGCCCAGGAACACCACGCCGCCAACAGCCGTCACCATCAGCTTCTTGACCCGGCCGCCGCCGCCCTTGGCGGCCTTCGCGGCCTTCGGGGTCGGCTCGTCGTCGTCCTCCTCCACCGGCGGCGGGTTCGGCACGTCGCGCTTGGGCGTCGCCGCGCGCGGGCCGCCCGGGAACGGCTGCGCCTCGGGCAGGTCGGCGAACCGGCCGCCGCCGTTGCCGCCCGCCGGACGGGGGCGGTCGCCGGCCGGGGCGCCGGTGGCGAACGGGTCGGCCGCCGGCTGGCCCTGGCCCTGGCCCTGCGCCGGGGTCGGACGGGACGGCGACGTCGGGGCGTTCAGGAACAGCTGGGTGGTCGGCGGGTCAGCGGCTATCGCACCGCCCGCAGGCTGCTCGTCGCCGGTGATCGGGTCGAAGCCGCCGATCTGGGTGTCCTCCGGCTCCGCGTCCGGGGCCCGGGCGGCGGGCGGCTCGGCCGCGAACGGGTCCCGGCCGGCCTGGAACGGGGCGCCCTGGGCGTGTGGGGCCTGCGGGGCGCCCTGGGGGTCGAACTGCTCGCCCTGCGGCCGGGGCTGCTGCGGCGCGGCGTGCTGCTGCTCCGCGAAGGGGCCCTGGGCGGGCTGCTGGGGCTCGCCCGCGAACGGGTCCTGAGCGGCCACCGGCTGCTGCTGGCCGGGCAGCGACGCCTGCGGCTGCGGCTGCTGGTACGCCTGCGGCTGGGCCTGGTGCTGCGCGTGCTGGGCCTGCTGGTGCGCCTGCTGCTGGGCCTGCAACTGGGCCTGCTGCTCGGCCGCGTACGCGTCGGCGGTGTACGGGTCGGCCGGGGCGAACGGCGAGGCGGGCGCGCCGGACGGGCGCGGCGCGGCCTGCTGCGGGCCGCCGGCCGGGCCGCCCGCCATCGGGGCGGCGGGCGCGGCGGGAGTCGCCGGGGCGGCCTGCGCGGGCGTCGGGGCGGGCTCCTGACGGCCCTTCTGGCGGGGCTTGAACCACTCGCCGGTGGACTCCGACTCGGAGGCCTTCGGCGCGGCCGGCTCCTGCCACTCCGGCGGCAGGTTCGGCGGGGTGGCGGGCGAGCGGCCCGCACCGGCGTCCATCACGCCCAGCACCGGGTCGCCGCCCCCGCCGCGGTGGCGCGGGCCGGCCGGCTCGGCGGGCTTCTCGTCCTTGACCTTGCTCTGCACCACGACCGGCGGGATCGGCCGGGAACCGGGGATGTTGATCCGCACCCGGGTGGTCAGCGTGGTCTCCGTCTTCGGCACCTCGGCCTCGTCGGCGCGCGGGCCGGGGGCGGTCCGTGCGGCGGCGGCCGGGTCCGGAAGCCCACCGGGCAGGCCGGTGCCGTACGGCGGGGTGCCCGACGGGTACGCGTCGGGTGCGCCGCGGCGGGGCTGCGGGTGCGCGTTGTCAGATTCGCGGCTGCTCAATGCTGCTCTGCTCCGGGTTCGCGGCCGGGCCGGCTGGGCCGTCCGCTGCGTATGGGGCGGGTCGGGCCGCCGTACGGCGGCGTGCGGCGTGCGGCGGGCCGAACGGCCCCGGGGACATCAGCTGTTCACATGTCGGCTGCGGCAACGCCCCGTCACGCGAGTGGTGCCGAAGGTACCGCCCCGCCCGCGAGGGCCGGACGGTGGGGGTGGCCCGCCGAGGCACCACCATACCGACTGCGAATCCGCCCCGTCCGACGACCGGAGAATCCCAATGGTCCGAATCCCCCTGGTTTGGGGCTACCGACCGCCGTCCTTGACGGGCCGTCGGGCCTGAGGGGCCGGTGCGCCGAACAGGAACCCGGAGCGGGTCGGCAGGGTCGCGCACACCACGCCCAGCACCGAACCGCCGAACAGGTACGCGTAGGCGCTCGCGGTCGCGGAAAGCACCAGGTCGCCCTCCGGACGGGGCGCCAGCAGCGCCGCCAGCACCACGAACCAGCCCGCCAGCGGCACGCCCGCGCCGAGCTTGGTGCCGGTGGCCCGCAGCCCGCCGTAGAACAGGCCCAGGCAGGCCAGCAGGGCCAGCAGCACGCCCAGCGGGGCCCACAGGGCCTGCACGAAAGCTCCGCACACCGAGACCGCCGCGCCCAGCAGGAACAGCGCCGTGTAGACGGCGATCCGCACGCCGCGCGGGGGCAGCGGCTCGGACAGGCGGTCCTCGCGGCTGCCGAGGAGGGGGTGGAGGAACTTCACCGGGCCACCCCGGCGAACAGGTCGCTCTCCGGGCCGCCCGGGCCGAGCGCGCCGCGGACCAGCTGGTAGTACTCGGTGGCCAGCAGCGGCTGCCCCAGCTCGTTGCTGAGCGCGAAGTGGTCGCCGTCCACCACGATCTGGGTGGCGTGCGCCCGCATCGCCGCGGCCTTCGCACCGGCGTACGCCGCGTTGTCGAGCGCCGTGGTGACCACCCGGTCGTCCACCACGCCCGGGATCTGCTCGACGGGCGCGACGCCCTTGAACGGGGCCTCGGCGGCGGTGCGGCGCAGGCCGGCCTCGATCGCCGAGCGGGGCACCCGGTTGTAGTAGACCTTGGCGATCTGCCAGGCCTCGCCGAGCTCGGGGCGGAACGCCGCGTCGGCGGCCAGCTCGTAGCCGCGCAGCGCCACCCGGTGCGCCTGGATGTGGTCGGGGTGGCCGTAGCCGCCCTGCTCGTCGTACGTCACCAGCACCTGCGGGCGGACCTCGCGGATCACCGCGACCAGGTGGGCGGCGGCCTCGTCCACGTCGGCCTGCCAGAAGCAGGACGGGTCGTCGTTGTCCGCGACGCCCATCATCCCGGAGTCCCGGTAGCGGCCCGCGCCGCCCAGGAAGCGGTGGTCGGTGACCCCCAGCTCGCGCATCGCGGCGGCGAGTTCGCCGATCCGGTGGGCGCCCAGGGTGTTGTCCCGGTCCTGCGCCAGGTGCGCGAGCTCCGGCGGGATCACCTCACCGCCCTCGCCCAGGGTGCAGGTCACCAGGGTGACCCGGACGCCCTCGGCGGCGTACCGCGCCATGGTGGAGCCGTTGTTGATCGACTCGTCGTCGGGATGGGCGTGCACCAGCAGCAGCCCGCGCGCGTCGGCCGGGGGTACGGAGGTCATGTCCGGCAGCTTACGGCCTGCCCGGGAGCGACCTCTCGGACAGGCCGCGGCGGCACGCGGACGGCGGTCAGAGCCGCAGGCTGTTGATCATTCCGGCCAGGTTGGCCGTCACCTCCTGGATCGACGGCGCGACCGAGCTGGACGCCAGGTAGAAGCCCAGCAGGGTGCACACCAGGGCGTGGCCGAGTTTCAGACCGGACCGGCGGACCAGCAGCCAGACCACGAACAGCATCAGGACAGCGACGGAGACGGACAAAGCCATGACGGCTCACACCCTTCCTCGGGTGCGCCGCCCCTCGGCGGGGGCAGCGGGCGGAACGATGGTCAACTGATACCCGATCGGTGAGCGCGAGGTGACGTTCCGTGAGCCCCTCGGGGGTGTCGCAGCGGCCTCGTTCGGGTACAGCGCCCCCGGTCAGGGGCGGTCCGAACGGCCGTACCTCACGGTTCGGCAGGGCTGCGCCGTACGAGTGAGGGGCCGACCGGGCAGGCCTTAGGGTCTGCGGCATGACCACCGAGAAGCCGCACGACACCTTCCCCCGGCAGTACGCGCGCACCAACCGGTTCACCACCGGCGCACCCCGGTCGTTCACCGTCACCCCCGACGGCGCCCGGGTGCTGTTCCTGCGCTCCCGGGGCGTCGCGGCCCCCGCCAACCTGCTGTGGAGCCTGGACGTCGCGACCGGCGCCGAGACCGTGCTCGCCGACCCGGCGGTGCTGCTCGCCGGCGGCGCCGAGGAGCTCTCCGCCGCCGAGCGGGCCCGCCGCGAACGCAGCCGGGAGACCTCCGCCGGAATCGTCGACTACGCCCTGGACGCCACCGGGAGCACCGCCGTCTTCGCGCTCTCCGGCCGGCTGTTCGCGGTCGCCACGCAGACCGGCGAGGCCCGCGAACTGCCCGCCGCCGCACCGCTGCTGGACCCGCGCCCGAGCCCCGACGGCCGTCACGTGGCGTACGCCGGCCCGAGCGGCGAGCTGCGGGTGACCGCCCTCGACGGCAGCGGCGACCGGCTGCTCGCCGGGCCCGACGGCGCGAACGTCAGCTGGGGGCAGGCCGAGTTCATCGCCCAGGAGGAGATGGGCCGCGACCGCGGCCACTGGTGGGCCCCCGACGGGACCGCGCTGCTCGCCGCCCGGGTCGACGACACGCCGGTGCGCCGCTGGTGGATCGCCGACCCCGCCAACCCCGACCGCCCGCCGGTCGAGATCGCCTACCCCGCCGCCGGCACCCCCAACGCCGAGGTCGGACTCTGGCTGCTCGGCCTCGACGGCACCCGCACCGAGATCCGCTGGGACCACGCCGCCCACCCCTACCTGGCCCGGGTGCACTGGTCGGCCGGCGGCCCGCCGATCATCCAGGTGCAGGCCCGTGACCAGCGCGAACAGCTGATCCTTGAGGTCGACCCGGCCACCGGCGGCACCACCGTGCTGGTCACCGAGCGGGACCAGGACTGGCTGGAGCTGTTCACCGGCGCCCCGGTGCGGCGCGCCGACGGGCAGCTCGTGCGGATCGCCGACCAGGACGGCGCCCGGGTCCTGGTGGTCGGCGACCGGGCCGTCACCGACGCCGAGCTGCACGTCCGCTCGGTGCTCGGACTCGACGGCGAGCAGGTGCTGTTCTCCGCCTCCTGCGGCGCCGCCGAGTTCGAGCGCCGCCCGCCCGGCTGGCTCGGCGTCTTCACCCACGGCCCGGACGGCGTGCGGGAGCTCGGCGACGGCGCGCTCGGCGCGGTGTGCGGCGGCGGCACCACCGTGCTCGTCACCGCCGACCCGCACCGGCCCGGCAGCACCGCCCGGGTGCTGCGCGACGGCGCCGAGCCGCTGCTGATCGCCTCGCACGCGGACACCCCGCTGCTCACCGCCCGCCCGGTGTTCCGGTTCGCCGGCGAGCGGCGGATCCCCTGTGCGGTACTGCTGCCCACCGGCTACGACCCCGACGTGGACGGGCAGCTGCCGGTGCTGATGGACCCCTACGGCGGCCCGCACGGACAGCGCGTGGTGCAGGCGCACAACCCGCACCTGACCTCGCAGTGGTTCGCCGACCAGGGCTTCGCCGTCATCGTCGCCGACGGGCGCGGCACCCCCGGGCACAGCCCCGCCTGGGAGAAGTCCATCAACCGGCGCACCGCCGAGATCACCGTCGCCGACCAGGTCGACGCGCTGCACGCGCTCGCCGAGGAGTTCCCGCTCGACCTCGGCCGGGTCGCCATCCGGGGCTGGTCCTACGGCGGCTACCTGGCCGCCGCCGCCGTGCTCCGCGAACCCGACGTCTTCCACGCCGCGGTGGCCGGCGCGCCCGTCACCGACCACGAGCTCTACGACACCCACTACAACGAGCGCTACTACGGCGACCCGGCCGAGGAACCCGAGGTGTATGCGGCCAACTCGGTGGTGGCGCTGGCGCCTTCGCTGCGCCGGCCGCTGATGATCGTGCACGGCCTCGCCGACGACAACGTGGTGGTCGCGCACAGCCTGCGGCTGTCCACCGCGCTGCTCGCCGCCGGCCGCCCGCACACCGTGCTGCCGCTGTCCGGGGTCACCCACATGACCCCGCAGGAGGACGTCGCCGAGAACCTGCTGCTGCTCCAGGTGCGGTTCCTGAAGGACGCCCTGGGCATGGCGTAACGGCCGCACCCGTGACATCCGTCATGCGGACGTCACGACGGTGCACACTGCCGCCGACACCCCCGTTCCGAGGAGTCTTGAGGAGTCGAAGAGACACGGCTCCGAAGGGACTGAGAGACACATGCGCACGGGAACGGGGGAGGTCGCGGCCTTCCGGAACGTCAGCAGGAGCTACGGCCGGGTGAAGGCGGTGGACGGACTCGACCTGGTCCTGCGGCCGGGCGAGACCGTCGCGCTGCTCGGCCCGAACGGCGCGGGCAAGTCCAGCAGCCTGGACCTGCTGCTCGGCCTGCGCGAACCCGACAGCGGCACCGTCGAACTGTTCGGCGGCACCCCGCGCGAGGCGATCACCGCCGGCCGGGTCGGCGCGATGCTGCAGAGCGGCGGCCTGATGAGCGACGTCAAGGTCCGCGAACTGGTCACCCTCGCCTGCCGGGTGCACCCCAAGGGCCACCCGCCCGAGGAGGTACTGGCCACCGCCGGCATCACCGAGCTCGCCGACCGCCGCGTCGACCGGCTCTCCGGCGGCCAGGAACAGCGCGTCCGGTTCGCCCTCGCGGTGGCCGGCGCCAACGACCTGATCGTGCTGGACGAGCCCACCACCGGCATGGACGTCTCCGTCCGCCGGCAGTTCTGGGCCGCGATGCGCGCCCAGGCCGACGCCGGCCGCACCGTGCTGTTCGCCACCCACTACCTGGAAGAGGCCGACTCCGTCGCCGACCGGGTCCTCGTCCTGCACAAGGGCCGGCTGATCGCCGACGGCACCTCCGCCGAGATCAAGGCCAAGGCCGGGGCCCGGCGGATCGGCTTCGAACTGCACCCCGCCGACGGCGGCGCCCCCGACGAAGCCCTGCTGCGCGCCCTGCCCGGCACCGTCGGACTCGACCTCGGCACCCGCGCCGACGGCGTGCACACCGTCCGGATCCGCTCCACCGACGCCGACGCGGGCGTCGCCGCGCTCTACCGGGCAGGCCTGTACCCGCGCGCGCTGGAAGTCACCGGCCTCGGCCTGGAGCAGGCCTTCCTGACCATCACCGGAGAGCACGACCGCACCGAGGAAGAGGCGAACGCGCGATGACCACCCTGATCCGGCTGGAGATCCTGCGCACCCTGCGCAACAAGCGGTACCTGATGTTCACCATCCTCTACCCCGCCCTGCTGTACGTGTTCTTCATCAGCGCCTATGGCAGCGGCGGCACGGTGGCCGGCGGCGTCTCCGTCAAGTCGTACTTCATGGTCTCGATGGCCACCTTCGGCGCGGTCGGCGCCGTCCTCACCGGATCCGCGCAGCGGATCTCGCTGGAACGCAAGAGCGGCTGGACCCGCCAACTGCGGCTCACCGCACTGCCCGGCCGGGCCTACACGCTCGGCAAGATCGCCTCCTGCGCCGTCACCACCCTGCCCGCCATCGCCGTGGTCTTCGCGATCGGCGCGGTCGAGGGCGTCGACCTCACCGCCGTCCAGTGGCTCGGCCTGGCCGCCGCCCTGTGGCTCGGCAGCTTCGTGTTCGCCGCGCTCGGCGTCGCCCTCGGCTACGCCGCCCAGCCGGACGCCGTCCAGCCCGTGGTGATGATCGTCTACATGCTGATGGCGCTGTTCGGCGGCACCTGGTTCCCGGTCTCCGACTCGCTGCGGACCTACGCCCGGTTCAACCCCGTCTACGACTACAACCAGCTGGCCTCGTTCATCCACGGCGAGGGCGTCGCCGGCTCCGCGATCGCCGCCCTCGCGGCCTTCCTGGCCCTGTTCACCGCCGCCGCGGCCGTCCTGTACCGCAAGGACGCCCAGCAGGCATGATGGCCCGCATGCAGAGCACCGGCCCGGCCCGCCGCCCCGACCAGCACGGGGAGGACGGGCCGGACGGCCGCTGGACGACCTACCCCGGCGCGCCCGTCGACACCCGCCGCCAACTGCTCGTCAAGCTGATGTGGACGTCTGTCTGGGCGTTCTACCTGCTCTACCCCGTCCAGGACCTGGCCACCGGGCAGCACGGCACCGCCGCCACCGTGACCGGAGCCGTGCTGCTGGTGGTCTTCCTGGCCGCCTACCTGTCGCTGGTCGTCATCCGCAACAGCCGGCGGATCGCCCGCTCCCGGCAGTACGTGCCGTTCGCGCTGCTCGCCGTCATCGCCGTCGGCACCTCCATCGGCCTCGGCGAAGCCTGGCTGACCCTGTTCACCTACACCTCGGTCTGCACCGCCATCGTCCTGCCCGGCCGCGCCGCCCTCGTCGGCGTCACCGCCACCACCGGCGTCTTCGCCCTGATCGGCCTCACCACCGGCGCCGAACACAGCACCCTGGTCGGGATCGGACTGCCCTGCCTGCTGGCCGGCTTCGCCATGTACGGCATGCAGCGCCTCGTCGCCACCATGCGCGAACTGCGCGAGGCCCGCACCGCCGTCGCCCACCTCGCCGCCTCCGAGGAACGGCTGCGCCTCGCCCGCGACCTGCACGACCTGCTCGGACACTCGCTCTCCCTGATCGCCATCAAGAGCGAACTCGCCGGCCGCTTCATGGACGCCGAGAAGGCCGCCGAGGCCCGCGCCCAGGTCGCCGACATCGAACAGGTCGCCCGGCAGTCGCTCACCGACGTCCGGGAAGCCGTCAGCGGCTTCCGCCGACCCACCCTCCCCGTCGAACTCGCCGCCGCCCGAACGGCGTTGGCCGCCAGCCGGATCGAACTCGACGCCGACCCCCGACTCACCGACGAACGCCCCGACCTCGGCACCGAAGAAGCCGGCGCCCTCGCCTGGGCCCTGCGCGAAGCCGTCACCAACGTCGTCCGGCACGGCGTCGGCGCCACCCGCTGCGCCGTCCACCTCGACGAGACCTGGGAGGACGACGGCCACTACGCCGTCCTCGAAATCGTCGACAACGGCCCCGGCCCCGGCAAGGCCCCGCCCGGCAACGGCCTCTGCGGCCTGCGCGAACGCCTCGAACAGGTCGGCGGCCGCCTCCACGCCGGCCCCGCCGACCGGGGCAAGGGCTTCCGCCTGCGCGCCCTCGTCCCGCTGCGGCCCCGCCCCACCGGGCAATAGGCTGCGCCCCGTGACGGACGGACAGGTACGCGTACTCCTCGCCGAGGACCAGAGCATGGTGCGGGAGGCGCTCGCCGCGCTGCTCTCGCTGGAGGACGACCTGGACGTCGTCGCGCAGGTCTCCCGCGGGGACGAGGTCGCGGCGGCGGTGGTCGACTCCCGGATCGACGTGGCGGTGCTCGACATCGAGATGCCCGGCATGACCGGCATCGACGCCTGCGCGGAGATCCGCCGGATTCGGCCCGGGACCAAGGTCGTCATCGCCACCACCTTCGGCCGGCCCGGCTACCTGCGCCGCGCGATGGAGTCCGGCGCGGACGCGTTCCTGGTCAAGGACGCACCGGCGGCGGAGCTCGCCGACGCGATCCGGCGGGTGCTGCGCGGCGAGAAGGTCATCGACCCGAAACTCGCGGCGGCGGCGCTGGCGGAGGGGCCCAACCCGCTCACGTCGCGCGAGCGCGACGTTCTGGCGGCGGCCGCGGACGGCTCCGTCAACGCGGACATCGCGGGCCGGCTGCACCTCTCCGAGGGGACGGTGCGGAACTACCTGTCGATGGCCATCCAGAAGACGGGCGCGAGGAACCGCGCGGAGGCGGTCCGGGTCGCGAGGGAGAAAGGCTGGCTGTAGAGAGACCACCGGGGGCGCGGGGAACTGCGCGAAGGGGAACGCACCACGTCCTGAAGATCGCGACGCAGGACAATGACTTGCACTTGATCGCGACCTTGCGGACGTGATGTGCGCTTGTCGCGCAGTTCCCCGCGCCCCTGGTTTCGCGCCCTCCCGCGTTTCGCGCCCGCCTGCGCTTGTCAGTTGAGCCGGTGCCGCGAGGCTCTCGCCTCGGCGCGGACGCGCCTCGCGCTGTCCGGGTCGAAGGCGTCGAGGATCTCCGCGTAGGCGTCCATCTCCGCCGCGCCGCCCAGGAAATCGCCGGTCTTGACGAGCAACTCGGCGCGTTCGAGGCGGAGTTGGGCGGGGTGGCGGGGGAGGAGCAGGGCGAGTTCGGTGGCCCAGAGCTGGGTGCGGGCGTGTTCGGGGCGTTCGGCGGCCCAGTGGCGGATGTTGCCGAGGACGCGCAGGACGGTGTCGAGGGGCTGGGCGGGGGTGAGGAGTTCGGGGGAGTAGCGGTGGCCGCTCGCCGCGACCAGGCGTTCGACGTCGGGGACGTCGAGGAGGCGGCCGCCGTGGAAGGGGTCGGCGAGGACGTAGTCGTCGCCGCTGCCGGGGCCGCCGACGGCGACGATGTAGTGGCCGGGGAGGGCGATGCCGTGGACGGTCAGGCCGGCCCGGGCGGCGACCGCGGACCAGACCAGGGAGAGCATGATCGGCAGCCCGCGGCGGCGGCGCAGGACCTCCGGGAGGAGGGAGGACTCCAGCCGCCGGTAGTCGGACTGGCGCCCGTGGAAGCGCTCCCGGCCGCCGAGGACCGCGGCGAGGAGGGCGGCGGTCTCCTCCGGCCCGCGCGGACGGCGTTCGGCGACGGCCTGGCGGATGGCGGCGGCGTGCCGGTCCAGGGCGGTCCGGCAGGCGGCCAGGACGGCGTCCAGGTCGGGCGGTTCGGCGCTGTCGCCGGGGTCGCCGAGGGTGTGCTCGGCGGCGGCGAGCAGGCACAGCAGGACCGGGTCGGGGTGTTCGGCCCGGGCCTCGGCTCGGAAGCGGGTTCTGCTCTGCTCGGTCACTGCGGCCTTCGGTTCAGCAGCGGGTCGTGGCGCGGTTCAGGTGGTGCACGCTACCGCTGGGAGAGGCGGGCGTAGTGGTAAGTGTGACTGGTCGTGAAACCGAGGCGGTCGTAGAGCGCCTGGGCTCCCGGGTTGTCGGCCTCGACCTGGAGGTAGGCGCCGGCGGCGCCCTCCTCGGCGGCGCGCGCGGCGAGCACGGCCATCACGGCGGTGGCCAGGCCCCGGCGGCGGGCGGCGGGGACGACCTCGACGGCACCGATGCCGGCCCAGGCCCCGTCCACCGTCATCCGGCCGATGGCGAGCGGCGCGCCGTCCGGGCCGGGCACGTGGGCGAACCAGACGGACGGGCCGCCGTGCAGCACGGCGTGCGCGGCGGCCTCCAGGGCCGGGTCGTCGCCGGCCACCCGGCGGTACAGCGCCAGCCAGTGGCGGTCGGCGGTGCGGGAGAGCCGGACGTGCCGCCAGCTGTCCGGGGCGGCCGCCCTGGTCAGGGCGCCGAGCGGGGCGGTGCGGAACACGGTGGGGGCCAACCGGTCGGCCGGGCGGTCGAGTTCGGCCGGCGAGAGGCCCTCGGTCAGTTCGATCAGGGCGGGCAGGCCGCGCGCCGCGTACCAGTCGCGGACCAGGTCGAGCGCCTCGTCCAGCGGCAGGCCGGGGTCGCCGAGCGCCTGCACCGAGTTGGCGCGCTTGGTGAAGCCGGCCGAGGCGCGCAGCGTCCAGTCGCCGAGCGCCTGCTGTTCGACGGCGGGCCAGCCGCGGGCGGCGGTGCGCTGGAGGTCGGCCGGGGTGCTGTCCGGCAGCGCGGCGTTCCGGGCCGGGAAGGGCGGCACCGGCTTGCCGGCGACCAGCAGCTCGGCGGCGAAACGCGCCGACACGCCGTGGCGGGATTCGACCGTCAACCCGGTGTCGTCCCAAGCAGTGAGCACGCCGATCACATCGCGGAACACCGGCCGTCCGTCCGCCACGCCGTCAACACGCCGCACCGAGACGCGTCTTCCCACGTCAGACGCGTCTATCCGGACCTCCGGACGGGCCTCCAGCGGTACTCCGCCGACCATCAACCGCACCTCCTGTGCATTTGCGTCCCCCGACCCGCGATACTAGGGGTGGGCATCGACGACGCCGCGCGCACCGCGCGACCGAGTAAACAGTAGGGCGGCAGCCCTTCCGAGGAGGAACGACAGCGTGACCTACGTCATCGCGCAGCCTTGTGTCGACGTGAAGGACAAGGCGTGCATCGAGGAGTGCCCCGTCGACTGCATCTACGAGGGCCAGCGCTCCCTTTACATCCACCCGGACGAGTGCGTGGACTGCGGTGCGTGCGAGCCGGTGTGCCCGGTCGAGGCGATCTTCTACGAGGACGACACTCCGGAGGAGTGGAAGGACTACTACAAGGCGAACGTCGAGTTCTTCGACGACCTGGGTTCGCCCGGTGGCGCCTCCAAGCTCGGCCTGATCGAGCGTGACCACCCGTTCATCGCGGCCCTGCCCCCGCAGAACGCCGACCACTGATCAAGGTGGCATCCACGCTGTGAGCACCAACGACAGCACGCACGCGCCGTTCCCGGGCCACCCGGGGGCGGCGCGCCGCGTATCCGACCGCCTGCCGGTCTTCCCGTGGGACAAGCTCGAACCGTACAAGCACACCGCCGAGAGCCACCCGGACGGGCTGTGCGACTTCTCCGTCGGCACCCCCGTCGACCCGGTGCCGGAGCTGATCCAGCAGGCCCTGGCCGGGCACACCGACACGCCCGGCTACCCGACCGTGTGGGGCCCGCTCGCGCTGCGCGAGTCGATCGCCGGCTGGCTGCACCGCCGGGTCGGCGCCGAGATCGGCCCCGAGGCGGTGCTGCCGACCGTCGGCTCCAAGGAGCTGGTGGCCTGGCTGCCCGGCCAGCTCGGCCTCGGCCCCGGCGACCAGGTCGCCTACCCGAAGCTCGCCTACCCCACCTACGAGGTCGGCGCGCTGCTCTGCGGCGCCGAGCCGGTCGCCTACGGCAGCCTCGACGAGCTGGACGGCTCCAAGGTCCGGCTGCTGTGGCTGAACTCGCCGTCCAACCCGACCGGCCGGGTGCTCGGCGCGGACGAGCTGCGCCGCGCCGTCGCGTGGGCCCGGGAGCACCGGGTGCTGCTGGTCAGCGACGAGTGCTACCTCGAACTCGGCTGGGAGGCCGAGCCGGTGTCGGTGCTGCACCCGTCGGTGTGCGGCGGCAGCCACGAGGGGCTGCTGGCCGTCCACTCGCTCTCCAAGCGTTCCAACCTCGCCGGGTACCGGGCCTCGTTCGTGGCCGGTGACGCGGTGGTGGTCCGCGAGCTGCTGGAGATCCGCAAGCACGGCGGCATGATCGTGCCGGCGCCGGTGCAGGCCGCCACGGCGGTGGCGCTGGCCGACGACGCGCACGTCGCCGAGCAGCGGGTCCGGTACGCGCAGCGGCGCGGTGCGCTGCGGGCGGCGCTGGAGGCGTACGGGTTCCGGATCGAGCACTCCGAGGCGAGCCTGTACCTGTGGGCGACCCAGGACAGGCCGTGCTGGGAGACCGTGGCCGAACTGGCCGAGCTGGGCATCCTGGTGGCGCCCGGCGACTTCTACGGCCCGGCGGGCGACCGGTTCGTGCGGGTGGCGTTCACCGCCACCGACGAGCGGGTGGCCGCCGCCGTGGAGCGGCTCAAGCGCTGACGCCGCGGCAGGCGTGCGGGAGGGGCGGAGCCGGTCGGCTCCGCCCCTTCGGCGTGTGCGGTGCGATCAGCCGACCGGCAGGCCGCCGCCGCCGACGCCGCCCAGCAGGCTGCCGACCGGGCCGAGGGCGCCGGTCAGGCCGCCGAGCGGGCTGCTGCCGCCGCCGAGCCCGGGCATCGAGCCCAGCCGGTTGGCGGACTCGTGCTCGGCCAGGCCGGTGACCGCGTTCGTGACGGCGCCGGTGACGGGCAGCGACTTGGCGGCGCCGAGGACGGGGCCGAGCTTCTCGGCGGCCGGCAGGCTCTGCGCCAGCCGGTCCACCGGCAGGCCCTTGGCGACGGTGCTGACCGGGGTGGCGGTGGCCTTCTGGGCGGCCGGAACGACCTTGTCGGTGATGGTCGGGCCGACCTTCTGCCCGACGGCGGGGACGACCCGGTCGGACAGCGTGCCGAGCGCGCCGGTCAGCTCGCCGGCCTTGGCTGCCGGGCCGAGGTGGCCGAGCGTCTCGTCGGTGGAGGGCAGGGCGTGCGCGACGGTGTTGCCGGCCGCGTCGGCGGCGGCCGGGGCGCCCGCCGCGAGGGCCGCGCTGCCGGTGGTGCCGACCATCTGGCCGAGTTCGTGGCTCGCCCCCTGCACCGTGTCGCCCGAGTTGGGGACGTCGGCCAGCTTGGTCACGCCGGCTCCCAGGTCGGTCTGCGGGACCACCTCGGTGGCGGAGGCGGCACCGGCGGCCGCGAGCGGCGCCGCGGTGGCGGCGACGAGCAGCGCGGCCTGGGCGATCCGGCGCGTGAGGGGGAGGGACATGGCGCTCCTAAGAGGTGAGGTCTACGGTCCGCCGGGCGGACGGCCGGCACGGCTGTCCGGCTCGCCCCGCGGGCGACGTGTATGACCGCAAGAGCACCGGGAAGGTTTCGGCCGGTCAAGGTCAAGGGTTCGCAAAGATCGGACGATCCGCTTTCCGGCAAACCGGGCGGATCGTCCACGAAGGGGGTGCTGGCGAAACGTCACTTCCCTTGCCGCGCCCGGAATCCGCCACCGGTGCGGCCGACCGGCGTGTCGCCCGATCGCCGACTGCCCTGCCGTCAGCGGGAGTTGACACGAATCACCCGTCGGGCCGTCACCCGCGCGTCTGTGCGTCAACGCACCGTCGGCGCCGTCACTTCTTCTTCGCCGGTGCGCCCAGCGTCACCAGCACCCGGTCCGCGGGGGCGCCCGGCAGCGGCTTCCAGCCGTCGGTGGGCCGGTCCACCCGCCACACCTTGCCGTCGTAGGCGACCTGCCCGATGCCCAGGTCCGCCGCCCGCGCCACCGACCACTGCGCCAGCGCCCAGCCGGTCTGCTGGGTGCCGCCCGCGCCCGCGGTGCTCGCGGTCGGCTGCGGGGTGAGCGCCAGCACCTCGCGCGGGTCCTTGGGCGCCGCCTCCGCGCCCGCCACCGTCACCGCCTTGCCGAACTCCCGGCGCACCCGCTCCGAGACCCCGGAGACCGGCGGGGCCGCCGAGTCCGGCGCCGGCAGGTCGTGCACCACGCAGGTCAGCGCCGCCGGCTCACGGCCCATCAGCACGGTGGCCAGCAGCGTCGCGTTGTTCTCGTGCTTGGCGTACGCCTGCGGGTAGCCGCTGCGCTGCACCTGCTGGGCGGCGTCGGTCAGCGGCATCTGCGCGTAGCCGTTCACCTTCACCAGCGCGTCCAGGAACTTGTTGGTCGCGTACACCGGGTCCATGATCTGCTCGATGGTGCCCCAGCCCTGCGAGGGACGCTGCTGGAACAGGCCCACCGAGTCCCGGTCGCCGCCCTCCAGGTTGCGCAGCTTGGACTCCTGGATCGCGGTCGCCAGCGCGATCGTCACCGCCCGCTCGGGCAGGCCGCGGGACATCGCCACCGCCGTGATGGTCGCCGCGTTCGCCGCCGCGCCGAGCTCCAACTTGCCGGAGCCTGCCGCCGTGGCGACCTTGCAGCCCTCGTCCGGGACGCTGATCTTCTCCCGGTTCAGCCACACCACCAGGCCGCCGACCACCGACAGTGCCAGCAGCCCCACCAGGATCCGCACCCACGGCCGCCGACGGCGCCCCGACGCGCCACCCCCCGCGTACTCGGCGTCTGCGGCCACGGTCTGCCCCTCTCCCTCGTCGGCGGTCCTCGTCCTGTCGCAGCGGCCCCGTTCGGGCCCGCGCCGCCCGCGGACACCGTAACCGCTCGGACGGCCGTACGGGTCCGTGCGGTTGCGAGCCCGACGCCGGGCCGTTCGGCCGCTCGGTAGGGTTGCCGCCATGAGCAGCCCGAACGAGCCCCTCGACCTGACCCTCGACGGCGGCACGCTGACCGCCCGCCTCGTCGACTTCCCGTCCGTCAGCGGCGAGGAGACCGCCCTCGCCGACGCGGTCGAGGCCGCGCTCCGGGCCTACCCGCACCTCACCGTCGACCGGTTCGGCAACAACGTGGTCGCCCGCACCCACCTCGGCCGGGCCCAGCGGGTGGTGCTCGCCGGCCACCTGGACACCGTGCCGATCGCCGACAACGTGCCCTCGCACGTCGAGGGCGACCTGCTCTACGGCTGCGGAACCTCCGACATGAAGTCCGGCGTCGCCGTCCAACTCCGGCTCGCCGCAACGGTGGTGGAGCCCAACCACGACGTCACCTACGTCTTCTACGACAACGAGGAGGTGGAGGCCGACCGCAACGGCCTCGGCCACCTCTTCGCCGCCCACCCCGACTGGCTGGCCGGCGACTTCGCCGTCCTGATGGAGCCCAGCGGCGCCGTCGTCGAGGGCGGCTGCCAGGGCAGCCTGCGCGCCGACATCACCCTCACCGGCGTCCGCGCGCACGCCGCCCGCAGCTGGCTCGGCGACAACGCCATCCACAAGGCCGCCGAAGTGCTGCGCCGGCTGGTCGACTACACGCCCCGACGGGTCCTCATCGACGGCCTGGAGTACCGCGAGGGCCTGAACGCCACCCGGATCGACGGCGGCGTCGCCGGCAACGTCATCCCCGACGAGTGCCGCATCCACCTCGCCTTCCGGTTCGCCCCCGACCGCAGCCTGGAGCAGGCCGAGGCCCACCTGCGGGAGGTGTTCGAGGGCTTCCAGCTCGACATCGCGGACGCCTCGCCCGCCGCGCTGCCCGGCCTCTCCCAGCCCGCCGCCCGGGACTTCCTGGCCGCCGTCGGCGGCGAGCCGCGCGCCAAGTTCGGCTGGACCGACGTCGCCCGGTTCTCCGCGCACGGCGTCCCCGCCGTCAACTACGGCCCCGGCGACCCGAATCTGGCCCACAAGCGCGAGGAGCACTGCTCGCTCAGCGCGATCGCCGAGGTCGAGGAGCGACTGCGCGCCTGGCTCACCGCGTAACGCGGCCACGGCCTTTGGAGGTCGAGCAGCCGTTTTCCGTTGTTCCCCGGAAAGTTGCCTTGTCAGGCGTAGGGTTTCGTCATGACAGCCAACGGAGATGGACACGTCCGCCGGACCAGGAAGCCGTGGCCCGAGAAGCGCAAGGGCCCGGTGCTGCTCCGGCGGGACCAGGTCGAGACGGAGACGACGGACCAGCGGCTGCTGGACACCACCGGGCCCACCGACTGGTTGCACACCGACCCGTGGCGGGTGCTGCGGATCACCTCGGAGTTCGTCGAAGGCTTCGGCGCGCTCGCCAAACTCCCCACCGCGATCAGCGTGTTCGGCTCCGCCCGGACGGCGGTCGGCTCGCCCGAGTACCAGTCCGGCGTGGAGATCGGCCGGGCCCTCGCCGAGGCCGGCTACGCGGTGATCACCGGCGGCGGCCCCGGCGCGATGGAGGCCGCCAACAAGGGCGCCACCGAGGCCGGCGGCCTGAGCGTCGGCCTCGGCATCGAGCTCCCCTTCGAGCAGGGCCTGAACGAGTACGTCGACCTGGGCCTGAACTTCCGCTACTTCTTCGTCCGCAAGACGATGTTCGTGAAGTACTCGCAGGGCTTCGTGGTGCTCCCCGGCGGGCTCGGCACGCTGGACGAGCTGTTCGAGGCGCTCACCCTCGTGCAGACCAGGAAGGTCACCCGCTTCCCGGTGATCCTCTTCGGCAGCGCCTACTGGGGCGGGCTGGTGGAGTGGCTGAAGAACACCCTGATCGCCCAGGGCAAGGCCAGCCCGCAGGACGTCGACCTGTTCCACGTCACCGACGACGTCGCGGACGTGCTGAAGGTGCTGGAAGCGGCCCGCAAGCCGCAGGGGACCGAGGCCTGACCGGCCCTGCTCCGGGGTGGGCTCCGGGGTGGGCGCTGCGATCGGGTGCTGCGGTCGGGCGTTGTGGTCAGGCGCTGTGGTCGGGCGTTGTGGTCAGGCCAGCCCCCGGCGGGCGACCGCCGGGGGACGGGTGCCGCGGATCGACGCCACCATGTCCAGCACCTGCCGGGTCTCCGCGACCTGGTGCACCCGGTAGACCTGCGCGCCCAGCCAGGCCGAGACGGCGGTGGTGGCCAGGGTGCCGAGCAGGCGCTCGTCCACCGGCTTGTCGAGCGTCTCGCCGACGAAGTCCTTGTTCGACAGCGACACCAGCACCGGGAACCCGGTCGCCGTCATCTCCGGCAGCCGGCGGGTCGCCTCCAGCGAGTGCCGGGTGTTCTTCCCGAAGTCGTGGCCCGGGTCGATGATCAACCCGTCGCGGCGCACGCCCAGTTCGAGCGCCCGCTCGGCCAGCCCCACGGTCACCGCCAGGATGTCCGCCATCACGTCCTCGTACCCCACCCGGTGCGGACGCGTCCGCGGCTCCGCGCCGCCGGCGTGCGTGCACACCAGGCCCGCGCCGTAGCGCGCCGCGACCTCCGCCAGCTTCGGATCGAAGCCGCCCCAGGCGTCGTTCAGCAGGTCCGCGCCCACCTCGCAGACCGCCTCGCCGACCTCGTGCCGCCAGGTGTCCACGCTGATCACCGCGTCCGGGTGCCGCTTGCGCAGCTCCGCGACGAACGGCACCGTGCGGCGCAACTCCTCCTCGACGGTGACCTCTTCGCCCGGGCCGGCCTTCACCCCGCCGATGTCCAGGATCGCCGCGCCCTCCGCCACCGCCCGGTCCGCCGCCGCGAAGGCCGCCTGGTCGGCGAAGGTCGCGCCGCGGTCGAAGAACGAGTCCGGGGTGCGGTTGACGATCGCCATCACGACCAGCTCGTCCGGGCCGAACTCCCGCGTGCCGAGGCGTAGTGCCACCGTTGTCTCCTCCTCAGCGCTCCCGGGTGCAATGATGGGCCCCGGCCTGTACGGGACCATGATCCCACCTGATCCCGCCAGAGGGCCGAAGCCGACGGGAACTGCCGGGAACTGCCGGGAACTGACGGAGGACAGCTCGTGTTCTGGGTGATCGTGGTTGCGATGGCCGTGGTCGTCGGCGGTGCCGCACTGGTGGCACTGGGCGGCGGCGGATCCCTCCCCGAGGCGGAGCACGACCGCCTCACCGCCCGCTTCCCGCAGGACCGCCCGCTCAGCCGCAACGACGTCGACGAACTCCGCCTCCCGATGGCGCTGCGCGGCTACCGGATGGACGAGGTCGACGACGTCCTCGACCGGCTCGGCGCGGAACTCGCCCTCCGGGACGCGAAGATCGCCGAACTGGAGGCGGTCGGCGCGGTGCGCGGCTCGGTCGAGGCGAGCGGCTCCGTCGGCGGCGATCCGCTGCCGGGGCTGGAGTCGTTCACGGCGGTGCTGGAGAAGAAGCCCGCCGTCGAGGGCTCGCCGGAGGGCTCGTCGGAGGACTCGTCGGACGCGGATTCCGAGAAGAGCGACCGGCCGTGACCGGGGCGGTCCTCGGCGCGGACGGGCTGCGCCGGTGCGGGTGGGGCGACTCGTCCGACGACTACCGGCTCTACCACGACACCGAGTGGGGCCGGCCGGTCCACGGCGACCAGGCCCTGTTCGAACGCGTCTCGCTGGAGGCGTTCCAGTCCGGGCTGTCCTGGATCACCATCCTGCGCCGCCGCGAAGGCTTCCGGACCGCGTTCCGGAACTTCTCGATCGAGCAGGTCGCGGAGTTCGGCGACGCCGACGTGGAACGGCTCATGGCCGACACCGGAATCATCCGCAACCGCGCCAAGATCCTCGCCACCATCGCCAACGCGAAGGCCGCCCGCGAACTCGGCGACGGCCAACTGGACGCGCTGATCTGGAGCCACACCGGCGACCCGACCCGCCCGGCGCCCAGGACCCTGGCCGAGGTGCCGGCGGTCACGCCGGAATCGACGGCGCTGGCACGGGAGTTGAAGAAGAACGGCTTCCGCTTCGTGGGCCCGACCACGGCCTACGCCCTGATGCAGGCCTGCGGCCTGGTGAACGACCACCTGGCCGACTGCCACGCCCGCTGACCGGCTGGTGGCGACCCGCCCGCGCAGCCACCTCCCACCATCCGCGGACCTCGCCGGCCGTGCCCTCCGACGGGGGCGGGGCGGGGTGAAGGGGGCTGCGCCTCGTCGTGTCTGGTCTGTGTGCCGCCGGGTGTCCACTCCTCGCCATCCGCGGACCTCGCCGCCCGTGCCCTCCCGCTTCGCGCAGTTCCTCGCGCCCCCACCACGGCGCGCCCGGGGGGGTGGGGCGGGTGAGCGGTACG
>NZ_JBSGDD010000030.1:0-70042 GCF_053602195.1 Kitasatospora sp. NPDC004531
AGCAGCACCGGACGGGACGGGCCGGCCTCGGCGAGGCTGTTGCCGTTCTCGTCCAGCATCGCGCGGACGCGGCCGTAGGGTCCGGCGTCGGCGCTGGGCGGGCTGGTGTCAGCCCGTCGCGCAGGAGACTGTCGGCCAGGTGGTGCTGCCGTTGGTCATGACGGTCATGCCCCAGTTGTTGCCCGCGCCGTTGGGGGTGGCGACCAGGGTCTGGGCGTCGGGGTAGCTGGCGTTGATGTTCCAGGTCGAGCTGATCTTCTCCGGGGAGGGGACCTTCACGGTCACCTTCCAGGAGTTCGAGCCGGTGACCGAGACGTTCAGGTTGTAGCGGTCGCTCCACGAACTGCCCGCGGAGAGCGTCGCCGTGCAGCCGCCACCGCCACCGCCTCCACCCCCGCCGGAGGAGGAGCCGATCGTCAGGTTGGAGCTGCCGCTGCTCTGGTAGCCCTCGGTGGCCAGGATCTCGTAGTTCATGGTGCCGAGGTTCATGCCGTGGCTCGCCCACGCGTCGAAGTGGTTCGCGACGGTGATGGTGCCGCCGGTCCGCTTGCTCTGCCGGACGCTCCAGTACTGGTTGAAGGTCTTGGTGCCCTCGATGGAGGGAGCGTTGACGCGCGTGGTCTGGTAGATGTCGTAGGTGCCGCCGTCGCTGGTGACGGTGCCCTTGTAGGTGCCGGTGGGCTTGTACGAGCCGTAGTTCTCGACGATGTAGTACTCGATCAGCGGGTTGGTGCTCCAGCCGTACAGCGCCAGGTACGCGTTGCCGCTGGTGCTCCAACTGCCGGAGTAGGTCACCGGGTTGCGCGAGCCGGTGCTCCAGCCCTTGCCGGCCACGAAGTTGCCGGCGTTGGTCCACGAGGTGCTGTAGTTGCCACCGCCGTTCAGGGACATCGAGGCCGCGCCGCTGCCCTCGGTCCAGAACGAGTAGAAGTATCCGCCGTCGTTGCCGGTCTGGTTGGTGGTGACGGTCGCCGCGTCGGCCGTGCCCGGGAGCAGCAGG
The DNA here is from genome assembly GCF_053602195.1 of Kitasatospora sp. NPDC004531. NCBI lineage: Bacteria > Bacillati > Actinomycetota > Actinomycetes > Kitasatosporales > Streptomycetaceae > Kitasatospora > Kitasatospora sp. NPDC004531. Next base: position 1,001 of record NZ_JBSGDD010000030.1, read on the forward strand.
ACGGCGGCGAAGGCGAGAGCCAGCACGCGCATCCTGCCGAGCAGCCGCCGCGGGCGGCCGACCGAACAGTGCTTCGGGTGGGGAAAGTTCACGGAGGTGATCCGTCCTGCCGATGGGTCGGATGGGTGGGGTGCGGCGCTGCGGACGCCGAGGGCCGCGAAGGGGTGGGGGCGTCGCGCAGCACGGCACGTGACCGACGTTCTGTCGACGTCGCCGGCGCCGCTGCCCGTGCGGGGGCGCGATCTCGGAGCCGGTCGGACGTGTCGACGGCGACAGTGTTGAGCCGGGCCCGACGGCCCGTCAACGATTTCGTTCGCAGCACCGACACATTCGAGCATCGCGCAGGCCGGTCGGCGCGGCGAAGAGCGCAGGCCAGTGCCCAGAAGGCCGATCCGCCGGCCGCGACGGGGGCTGCCTCCACCGCTGTGAAAGGTTCGCGGGCGCGCGTCGACACAGCGGGACGCCGAAAGTTTCGAAGAGCCTCGGCCGGGTGCGGTCAGCCGCCGGAGGCCAGCCGGACCGCCGCCAGCGGGACGAAGCCGCCGCCGGTGCCGGCCGTGTCCGGTTCGCCGAGGCGGCGGAGCATGGCGACGGCGATGCGCTGGGCCTGGGCCTTGGCGCGTTCGGTGACGGGGCCGGCGTGGCGGCCGTCGAGGGTGGCACGCCAGAGCTGGACCCAGCGGCCGAAGTGCTCGGCGTCCAGCGGGCTGATCGCGTGCAGCGCGGCGTGCGGGGCGAGCGCGTTGCCCCGGTAGGAGGCGGTGCGCAGCAGGGCGCTCTCCCAGAAGTCGGTGATCCGCGGCAGGTGCGCTTCGAGGTCGAGGCGGGCGATGTCGGTGAAGACCGGGCCGATCAGCGGGTCGGCGAACGCGGCGCGGTAGAACCGGCGCAGGGCGGACTCCAGGTCGGCCCGACTGGTGATGTCCGGCAGTGCCACGGTCTCCTCCTGGTGCCTCGCGCGCCCGGTCGCCGCTGGGTCGCGCGCTCGGCCGGGCTGTGTCGCGCCCGGCAAGGGTATGTCGCACCGGGGCCCGGAGGGGAGGGCCGTTGGTCCCCTTCACGGCGCTCACCTGGCAGGATGCCGGTATGACCTACCTCGCCGCGGACGACCGCTACGCCTCGATGACCTTCCGCCGCGCCGGGCGCAGCGGCGTGCAGCTGCCCGCCGTCTCGCTCGGGCTGTGGCACAACTTCGGTGACTCCCAGCCGTTGGAGGTGCAGCGCGCGGTGCTGCGCCGGGCGTTCGACCGGGGGGTGACGCACTTCGACCTGGCGAACAACTACGGCCCGCCGTACGGCAGCGCGGAGCGCAACTTCGGCTACCTGTTCGCGCAGGACTTCCGCCCGTACCGGGACGAGCTGTTCATCGCGTCGAAGGCGGGCTGGGACATGTGGCCGGGCCCGTACGGCGACGGCGGCAGCCGGAAGTACCTGCTGGCGAGCCTGGACCAGTCGCTGGGCCGGATGGGCCTGGACTACGTGGACGTCTTCTACTCGCACCGGTGGGATCCGACGACCCCGCTGGAGGAGACCATGGGGGCGTTGGACACGGCGGTGCGTTCGGGTCGGGCGCTGTACGCGGCGATCTCCAACTACCCGGCGGAGCAGCACCGGCAGGCGGTGGCGATCCTGAAGGAGCTGGGCACGCCGTGCCTGCTGAACCAGGCGAGCTACTCGATCCTGAACCGGGAGCCGGAGCAGGGCCTGCTGGACGCGGTGGGTGAGACGCAGACCTCGCTGATCGCCTACTCGCCGCTCGCCCAGGGCCTGTTGACGGACCGCTACCTGAGCGGCGAGGTCCCGGCGGGTTCGCGGATGTCGGTGGGCCACTTCCTGAAGGAGGAGGCGCTGACGGGCGGGAAGCTGGCGCAGCTGCGGGCGCTGGCGAAGCTCGCGGAGGGCCGGGGGCAGAGCCTGGCGCAGCTGGCGCTGTCCTGGGTGCTGCGGGACGAGCGGGTGGTGTCGGTGATCATCGGCGCGTCCGGCGTCCGGCAGTTGGACCAGAACCTGGACGCGCTGGCGGCCGGCCCGCTGACCGCCCAGGAGCTGGCGGAGATCGACCGGCTGAGCGCGTGACCTCCCACCGCGCGAGCGCCTGACCGCCGACGGGCGGGCGGCCGGGGCGAGTTCGGCCCGCGCTTGACCCTCAACGGGCGGGCGGCCGAGGAGAGTTCGGCCGCCCGTGCGCGTCAGGCCAGCTGCGGGAGCACCGTCTCGGCGACCCGGTAGGCCTCCTCCAGCAGCGGGTTGCCGGACAGGATGAAGGTGTCCACGCCCAACTCCTGGTATTCCCGGAGCCGTTCGACGACCTGCTCGGTGGAGCCGACGACGGCGGTGCCGGGGCCGGGGCGGAACAGGCTCATGCCGGGCCACAGGTTGGGGTGGGTCTCCAGTTCGCGGGCGCGGGCGGGCACCCGCCCGCCGTGCTGGCGGAACTGCCGCTGCCAGCCGACGCCGTCCTCGCCCGCCTGGCCGCCGAGTTGGCGGGTGTAGGTGGCCTGGCTGGTGACGTCGAGCAGGCGGTCGGCGGCGGCCCAGGCCTGTTCCTCGGTGTCGCGGACGATCAGGTGCAGGCGCAGGCCGAGCCGCAGGGTGCGGCCGTGCGCGGCGGCGCGTTCGCGGACCTTCTCCAGCTTCTCCCGCAGCAGGTGCGGCGGTTCGCCCCAGGTGAGGTACACGTCGACGTGTTCGGCGGCGACCTCGATGCCGGCCGGGGAGGAGCCGCCGAACCAGAGCGGGATGTGTCCCTCGCGCAGCGGCGGCAGGTCGCGCAGCGAGGCGCCGGCGTTCTTCAGCTGGTAGAACTCGCCGTCGTGGTCGAAGACTTCGCCGCTGGTGAGGCGCTTGACCAGGCTCCAGTACTCGGCGGACAGCCGGTAGCGGTCGTCGTGGTCGACGTGCAGGCCGTACTCGCGCAGCTGGTTGGTGGAGCCGTTGACCACGTTGAAGCGGAGCCGGCCGGCGCCGTGCAGGTGCTCGAAGGACAGCGCCATCTTGGCGAGCAGGGTGGGCGAGATCAGCCCGGGGTGGACGGCGAGCAGCGGCTGGAAGCCGGGGCCGGTGGCGGCGGCGAGCGCGGAGCCGAGCGTCCACACGTCGTACTGGTCGGTGGCGAGCAGCGCGCCGGTGTAGCCGAGGCGTTCGACGGTGGCGGCGAGGTGCTGGAGGTAGCCGAGGTCGACGGGGCGGCGGCCTTCGGGCTCCCACGGGTAGTGGCCCTCGCGGGGGATCAGGTACCACAGGACTTCGGTGGCCATGGTGCTCAGTTTTCCTTCGTGGCGCGGGAGATGGCGTCGGCGACCGGCTGTTCCAGGGCCGGCAGGTGGATGTCGGCGACGGTGACGGGCCGGTCGATGAAGCCGACGCGGTGGAAGATGTCGGCGGCTTCCTGCTGTTCGGCGACGAACTCGGCGGTGGCGGGCTCCAGTTGCCAGGGCAGGGCGGTCAGCGCGGTGTGCCAGTCGGCGGCCTCGCCGCCCTGGTCGGCGGCGGCGAGCGCGGCGGCCTCGTCGGGGTGGGCGGCGGCCCAGTGGTCGGCGCGCTGCAGGGCGGTGACGATCGCGGCGACCACCTCGGGCCGCTGTTCGGCGAGTTCGCGGCGGGCGAAGAACACCGAGCGGTCGGTGATGACGTCGGTGGTGCGCAGCGGTTCGCGGAACTCGCCGGTGCGGCGGGCGGCGGCGAGTTCCGCGCCCTGGGTGATCCAGCCGGCGATGGCGCCGCTGCGCAGCCGCTCGGCCTCGTCGCCGGCGGGGCGTTCGGCGGTGATGTCGTCGCGGTAGGAAAGTCCGTGCTGGTGCAGGGACTTGGCGAGCAGGTGGGTCTGCCAGGAGCCGACGGCGAGGACCACGGTGGTGCCCTTGAGGTCGGCGACCGAGCGGATCGGCCCGTCGGCGGCGACCAGCAGCGAGCCGTGGTCGGGCCGGGGTGCGGAGACGGCGGTGTACACGATGTCGTGCCCGGCGGCCTGCGCGGTGATCGGCGGGGTGGAGCCCGTCCCGCCGAAGTCGATGGTGCCGGCGGCCAGCAGCTCGCCGGTCCTGGTGCCGTCGGCGTAGTGGTGGAACTCGACGGTCTCGCCGAGCGGGGCCAACTCCTGCTGGAGGTAGTCGAGTCGGGCCAGGTGGTAGAGGGACGGGTTGGAGCGGTGCACACCGACGGTGACGGTCATGGCGGTCTCTTTCGTTCGGGAGAGGTCGGGGGAGGTCAGGGAGGTCAGTTGGCGTGGGTCTTGGCGTCCTGGTGCACGCCGAGGTCGGCGAGCAGGTCGCGGCGCAGCGCCGCGAAGGCGGGGTCGGCGGGGTCGCGGGGGTGGTCGACGGTGACGGTCTGGTCCCGGACGAGTGCGCCGTCGCGCAGCACGGCGACCCGGTCGGCGAGGCGGATGGCCTCGTCCACGTCGTGGGTGACCAGCAGCACGGCGGGGCGGTGGCGGCGGCACAGGTCGCCGACCAAGTCCTGCATGCGCAGCCGGGTGAGGGCGTCGAGCGCGGCGAACGGCTCGTCCAGCAGGAGGAGTTGGGGTTCGCGGACCAGGGCGCGGGCGAGGGCGGCGCGCTGGGCCTCGCCGCCGGAGAGGGTGCTGGGCCAGGCGTCGGCGTGCTCGGCGAGGCCGACCTCGGCGAGGGCCCGCCGGCCGGTCTCCCGGGTGGCGGCGCCGCGCGGCAGGCCGATGGTGACGTTGGCGAGGACGCGCTTGGACGGGATCAGCCGGGGCTCCTGGAAGACCACCGTCCGGGCGGGGGGCACCAGCACGGTGCCGGCGTCGGCGCGGTCGAGGGCGCCGAGGATCCGCAGCAGGGTGGTCTTGCCGGTGCCGGACGCGCCGAGCAGGGCGAGGAATTCGCCCCGGGCGATGTCGAGGTCGATGCCGTCCAGGACGGCCCGCGTCCCGAACACCCGTCGCAGGCCCCGGACATGGACGGCGGGGGTGCTCATCGTCCCACCACCGCCCGGCCGTTGAGCGGGCGCCAGGGCATCAGCAGCCGCTCCAGCACGCGTACCGCGCCGTCGGCGGCCAGGCCCAGCAGGCCGTAGATCAGGATGCACACGGCGAGCACGTCGGTGCGCGAGAAGTTCTGCGCCTGGGCCATCAAGTAGCCGATCCCCTCGGTGGAGTTGATCTCTTCGGCGGCGATCAGCGCGATCACGCTGAGCGTCATCGACAGGCGCAGCCCGGACAGCAGCGCGGGCAGCGCCCCGGGCAGCACGACCTCGCGGACCACCGCCCAGCGGGACAGGCCGAAGCTGCGCATCGCCTCGACGAGTTTGCGGTCGGTGTTGCGCACGCCGCCGGAGGTGGAGACGTACATCGGGAAGGAGGTGGCGACGCCGATCAGGGCGATCTTCGCGGTCTCGGTGATGCCGAACCACACCATGAACAGCGGCACCAGCGCCAGGAACGGGACGGTGCGCAGCACTTGGACGGCGGAGTCGAGCAGTTCCTCGCCGAGCCGGAAGAATCCGGTGACCACGCCGAGCACCAGTCCGGTGCCGGCGCCGAACAGCAGGCCGAGCGCGGCCCGGGTCAGCGAGGTGGACAGGGCGGCGGTCAGCTGTCCGTTGCCCCACAGCTCGCCGATCGCCTGCACGACCTGGCCGGGCGAGGCGAGCACGTCGGGGGTCAACAGCCCGGTGGCGGAGGACAGTTGCCAGCCGGCCAGCAGGGCGAGCGGGCCCAGCGTGCGCAGGGCGGGCGAGAGGCCGCGCGGGCGGGCGGCGGCGGTCCGGGCGCGCGGGGCGACCAGCCCGGCGGCCCTGGCCTGTTCGGTGGTGACGGTCACTGTGCTTCTCCCCCGAGGGAGATGACGTACGGCTTGACGTCGATCTTCGTCTTGGTGACGCCCTGGTCGGCATAGAACGCGGCGACCACGGCGAACCGGGCCAGGTCGGCGTCGGTGATCGGCGAGTCGACGGCGCGCTGCTTGCCGAACTCGACGGCGACCTGCTGTTCGGCGGGGCTGACGGCGGTCGGGCCGGCGTCGGTGAAGACGTTGAGGTAGGCGGCGGGGTCGGCCTTCTCCTTGGCGCCGTTCTCGTGCAGGTAGCCGTAGAACGCCTTCAACACCTCGGGGTGCTGCTCGGCAAAGGCCGAACGCACCGCCCACACCGCGTAGTTGTCGCTGCCGACGGCCTTTCCGTCGACCAGGAAGTGCGCGCCGGTGTTGGCGATCGCGGGAATGGCGTACACCGACCAGGTCGCCCAGGCGTCCACCTGGCCGGAGTTGAACACCCCGGAGGTCTGGTCGGCCCGCAGGTAGACCCGCTGGACCTGGTCGGCGGGGATGCTGTTCTTCTCCAGCGCCTTCAGCAGCAGGTATTCGGCGGTGCCGCCCTGGGCGACCGCGACCTTCTTGCCGACCAGGTCCTTGACCTCCTTGATCGGCGAGCCGTTCTTCACCAGGATGCCTTCGCCGGCCTGGTCGGGCGCGATCTGCGCGAACAGCTTGAAGCCGGGCTTCTGGGCGAGCGCGGTGGTGGCGGAGGTGATCGAGCCCTGGGCGACGTCGAGCTGGTCGGCGTTCAGGGCCTGCGCGGCCGGGGCGAACGGGCCGGCGCTGCCCGTCCACACCACCTTGGCGTGCACGGCCGCCAGCGCGCGGTCCAGCGAGCCGTCCTTCTTGCCCTTGGCCAGGAATCCGGAGTTCCCGGGGTCGGGCACCCGGAGCACCACCTCGCCGCCCTTGCCGCCCGCCCCGTCGGCGCCGACGGCGCCCGGCCCGGACGAGCCGCAGGCGGTCAGGGCCAGGGCGGCGGCTGCGGCGAGAAAGGTCGTGGCGGTGCGCTTCACGGTGCTGCGCATGGGTCTTCTCCTCAGGGACGAGCGGGGGGAGTTCAGGGGCGGGCGGCGAGCAGGGCGCGGGCGGCGGCCAGCGGGGCGGGGTCGGCCCAGGCGTGCACGTCCACCCGGTCGGCGAGGAAGCCGTGGGCGTGCAGGAAGCGCTCCTGCTGGGCGAGCAGGTCGAGGCGGTCGGCGGACAGGTCCGGGTGCAGGGTCCGGTGGCCGCCCGCGGCGTACGCCCCGGCGACGCCCTCCGGCCCGGCGCCGGTCTCCGCGCCGAGGATCCGCGCCACCTCCTGCGGCTGCTCGGCCGCCCAGTCGGCGGCGCGCAGCAGCACGGCGACGAACCGGGCCACCAACTCGGGCCGCTCGTCGAGCAGTTGCTGGTGGACGGTGATCGGTCGCGGGGTGCCGTTGTTGACCCGGTGGCGGCGGTCGGCGAGCGCGTCCAGCTCCACGGCGGGCACCGCGCCGTACCTGCGGGCGGCCTCCACCGCCAGCGCGCCCTTCACGTACACCGCGTCCACCCGGCCGTCCCGCAGCGCCGCCAGTTCGGCCTCCCACTGCGGGCCGTCCGGCTCGGCCGCCACCTCGGTCAACTCGACGTCACCGAAGCCCAGTTGGGCCGAGGCGAGGGCGCCGTGGTGGCCGGACAGGGCCATCGCCCGCCAGAAGTCGATGCCGATCGGGTGCCGGGGCACCGCGAGCCTGGCGCCGCGCAGCTGCTCGGCGGAGCGGATGCCGCTGCCCTCCCGGACCAGGATGGTCTGCCGCTCCTCGATCCAGGTCAGGCCGATCAGCCGGGTCCGCTCACCACGCGAACGCGCCCACAGCGCGGGCACGTTGCCGCCCTCGCGGAACAGCGCGGTCAGCGCGTGCGTGAAGTGGTGGTCGGCCGCGACCTCCGGCGGCGCGTCCTGCAGGGAGCGCACCGTGATGCCGTCGGCCGCGAACTCCTCGGCCAGCCAGCCCCGGTCGGCGGCGATACCGGTGGCGGTGGGCACCGGGCAGCGGGTGAACCACAGGGTGTCGGGGGACGGGGACGTGCCGGGCACGGGACGGACGGGGCTCATGGTGGGGGCTCCGGAAATCTGGGAAAGCGCACAGGTGTCCCACTCAGTGGGAAATATGCGACGAGGAAGGGAAGTTCGGGAGGGCGCTCAACGACAACAGCAGGGGCGGAGCCGGTAGGTCGTCACGGCGCGCTCCCTCCTGTCGGACCGGCCGAGTTGGCCGATGGCTGCTGATGTCTGCCGATGGACCGAGCGTTCCACGAGACCGGGGCCCGGATCAAGCGTTGCCAGATGATGGGATCTTCCGTTCACACAGCGGCGCGTTGCTGCAACACCGCCGACATGCTCCGTTGGTGATCAGACCCATATCCTGGAAATCCCAACGCAGTTGACCCCATATGAGCCACTCCCGAAGAGGTGCGATGCCCGCCAGCCCCGGAACCCTGCAGTCACCGCCGGCCGGCGCCCAGGCAGTGCACCGCGCGCTCGGCCTGCTGCACTGCTTCCACGACAACGGCCCCGACCTCAGCGCCTCCGAACTCGCCCGCCGCATGGGCCTGTCCGTCTCCACCGCGCACCGCCTGGCCCGTACCCTGGTCGCCACCGGCTTCCTCGACCAGGACGACCGCACCGCCCGCTACCGGCTCGGCCCCGCCGTCGCCGAACTCGGCCAACTCACCTTCCACCAGCGCGGGTTGCACCTCGCCGGCCCCGAACTCGACCAGCTCGCCCGCCGCACCGGCACCACCGCCGACCTCGCCATCCGCTCCGGCCCGCACGCCGTCATCCTGGTCGGCGGCTCCGTCCTGCCCTCCACCGGCCTCGGCCTGCGCCGCCCCCTGCACTCCACCGCCCTCGGCAAGGTCCTGCTCGCCTGGCCCTCCCCCAGCGAGCCGCCGCTGCCCGGCCCGCTGCCCGCCTACACCGACCGCACCCTCACCGACCCCGCCGCGCTCGACGCCGAACTCGCCCTCACCCGCGAGCGCGGCTACGCGCTCAACGACGGCGAGTCCGCCCCCGGCGTCCGCACCCTCGCCGTCCCCGTCCTCGACGCCACCCCCACCGCCCGCTTCGCCCTCGCGCTGCGCTCCACCCCCGCGCACCTCACCCCCGACACCCTCCCCCACACCCTCGCCCAGGCCCGTACCTGCGCCCACGCCCTCGCCGTCCTGCTGCTGCCGCCGGACGAACGCTGACCGCCGCGCGACTGCGCTCGTGGCCTGTACGGGACGGTGGGGGGCTGCGGCCTCGTCCGGCTCCGAGCCGGCGACCTCGCCGGGCGGCACACCCGGGGTCCCACGAGCCGATGACACACCCATCATGACAGGTCAGCAGGCATTTTCGTAGGGCCGATCGCACACTCCGCAGGCCTTGTTCGGGCCTCGCCGGCACGCCCAGAATCCCCGCTATGCCTTCCTCATCACCGGTCGACCCCGACGACGTCCTGCGGGCCCGCACCAAGCTGCTCGCCAGCGGACGCCTCTCCTACCGCGACCAGGTCGACGCCCACCGGGTGCTCGCACGGGTCAGCCCGGCCGCCCACCTGCCCCGCCTGGTCAACGCCCTGATGCTGCTGGCCGGCAATTCCTACCCGCCGCAGAGCTCGGCCGCCGGCCTCGCGCTGTGCGAGGAGGCGGTCACCGCCGCGCGGGCCGTCGATCCGGCCGACCCCGCCCGTACGCGGCTGCTGTTCTGGGCGCTCCACTCCTGCCAGCGCCACCTGTACGAACTCGACCGCCGCACCGAGGCGCTCGCCATCCGCGCCGAGCTGGCCGACATCGAACGCGCCCGGACGACCTGCTCCCCTGACGGGATCGCCAACGGCCTGCACCTGTGGGCCTGCGGCCTCGCCGAGGACGGCCGCCACACCGAGGCCGCCGACGCGCTGGGCGAGTGGGCGGCCGGGTTCCCGGCCGACCACCCCTACACGGAGGGTGTCGCCACCTCGCTCGTCCAGCGGGCCGCCACCCTCGCCGCCGCCGGACGCTCCGACGAGGCGCTCGCCGTCTTCGGGACCTTCGTCGGCCTCGAAGCGGAGCAGGCCGCCGACGACCGGGGCGCGATGCCCTCCCACTTCCAGGCGCTGGCCCTGCACGCCGAACTGCTCGACCGCCACGGCCACCGCGAACGGGCCGCTGCGGAACGCCAGTCGGCGCTGGCCGTACTGGCGGGGGCGAGCCCGGAGTGGGAGCCCCCGAGGAGCAGTCGGACACCCCTCTGGCCGGTGCTGCTCTCCTGCTCCGCCGACCGCGAACGGCCGGCCGCCGACCTCCCGCACCCGCCGCCGGGGGCGCACTCCCGGCACTGGTCCCCCGCCGTCCGGCAGCGCTGCTTCGACGGCGTCGCCACCCTGCGACAGCAGGCCGACGCCCTCGCCGAACGGGCGGCCGAGGACCCGGGCCGCCACCTGCCCGAGCTGGTCCGGCTGCACCGCACCCTCACCGCCCGCTCCGCCGTGCGCGACGCACGCAGCAGCGACCCCGTCCCGGCGTCCGTACGCCCCCTGCTCGACGAGGGCGTGGAGCTGGCCCGCCGACTGCTGCGGCACGACCCCACCGCGGGACGCCGGGCACTCGCCGCGGCCCTGGTCGACCGGTCGACCTTCCGCGCCTTCACCCGCGAACGCCCCGCCGCCCTCGACGACTTCCGCGAGGCCCTCGACCACCTGGCGGCCCCCGACCGGCGCTACTGACCGACCGGCACCGTCGCGATCCCCTCGCGCAGCACCCGCTGCGTCCCCCACGCGCCGAGCGGGCGCAGCGCCTCGTTGAGCGTGCGCCCGGGTTCGGTCAGCGAGTACTCGACGCGGGGCGGCACCTCGGCGTAGACCTCGCGGTGGAGGAGTCCGTCCTGTTCCAGCTCGCGCAGGTGCTGCGTCAGCATCTTCTCGCTCACTCCCGGCAGGGCGCGCCGGAGTTCGGCGAAGCGGCGCACGCCGTGGGTGGCGAGCTCCCAGAGGATCAGGCCCTTCCACTTGCCGCTCACCACGTCGAGCGCGGCGTCGAGGCCGCAGATGTACGGCCCCTGTCGTGGTGCCTTGGCCATTGCCGATTCCCCTAACCAAAAGGTAAGTACCGCAGAAAATAGTGGGTACTTCCGAGACTACTGATGCCCTCCGAGGATGGAGGGGTGAACGAACAGCAGAAGCTCAACCCCGTCACCGTGATCGGCCTCGGCCCGATGGGTCAGGCCATGACCCGCGTCCTGCTCGCCGCCGGCCACCCCGTCACCGTCTGGAACCGCACGCCGTCCCGCGCGGCCGACCTCGTCGCCGCCGGGGCGACGCTCGCCGCGACGCCCGCCGAGGCGGTGCGGGCGAGCGGACTCGTCCTGCTCAGCCTGACCGACTACCGGGCGATGCACGACATCCTCGACCCGGCCACCGCCGCGCTGGCCGGCCGGACCCTGGTCAACCTCTCCTCCGACACCCCGGACCGCTCCCGCACGGCCGCGGCCTGGGCGGCCGGCCACGGCGCGGAGTTCCTCACCGGCGGCGTCATGGTGCCCGCCCCGATGGTCGGCACGCCCGCCTCGTACGTCTACTTCAGCGGCGACCCGCGCCTGATGGAGCGGCACACCGCCGTGCTGGCGCTGCTCGGCACGCCGAAGTACCTCGGGGCGGACACCGGCCTCGCGCAGCTCATGTATCAGGCCCAACTCGCCGTGTTCCTCGGCACGTTGTCCGCCCTGATGCAGGCCACCGCGATGCTCGGCACGGCCGGGGTGAAGGCCGCCGAGGCGATGCCCGAGCTGCTCGCCGCCGCCGACGGCATCGGCGCGATCCTGCGCGCGGCCGAGGGCCACCCCGGCGCCGCCCTCGACGCGGGCGAGCACCCCGGCGACCTCAGCACCGTCACCATGATGGGCGCGACGGCCGACCACATCGTCGAGACCTCCACCGCCCTCGGCCTCGACCTGGCCTTCCCGCTCGCCGTCCAGGCCCACTACCGGCACGCCATCGACAACGGCCACGGCGGTGACAACTGGACCCGCATCATCGACGGCATCCGGCGCGGCTGAGCCGGCCGCCCCGGCTTCACACATACTCAAGCAACCACTTGACTGTCCGCCGAATCGCGCCATAGTTAAGTACATGCCTAACCAAGAGGTGGACCTCGACCGGGTCTTCCAGGCGCTGGCAGACCCGACCCGCCGGGACATGATCCACCGGCTGGTCGGGTCTCCGGCGTCCGTCAGCGACCTGGCCCGGCCCTACGCCATGTCGCTGCCCGCCGTGATGCAGCACCTCCAGGTGCTGGAGGAGTGCGGACTCGTCCGCTCGGAGAAGGTCGGCCGGGTCCGCACCTGCCGGATCGAGCCGAACGCGCTGCGCGCGGCCGAGAGCTGGCTCGCCGCCCAACGCACTTCCTGGGAACGGCACTTGGACCGACTCGGCGACCACCTGGCCGCCGCCCCGACCACGGACGAGGGAGCCACCCGTGACTGACCGCCAGTCCGCCGCCCACGCCACCTTCACCCTCGAACGCCGCTACCCGGCCCCGCCCGCCCGGGTGTTCGCCGCCTGGGCCGACCCGACGGCCAAGGCCGGCTGGTTCTCCGACCCCGACGCCACCCACGAGCTCGACTTCCGCGTCGGCGGCCGGGAGCTCAACCGGGCCCGCCGCGCGGACGGCCCGGAGCTGGTCTTCGAATCCTGGTACCGCGACATCGTCCCGGGCCGGCGGCTCGTCTACACCTCCACCCTGCACGCCGGCGACCGCCTGGCGACGGTCTCGCTCACCACCGTGGAGTTCCACCCCGACGACACCGGCACCCGCCTGGTCCTCACCGAGCAGGGCGCCTACCTCGACGGCGAGGAGCAGCCCGCCTGGCGCGAACAGGGCACCGGCGCCTGGCTCGACGCGCTGGGCGCCTTCCTCCCCGACCGCTGACCCGGAAGGACGGGACATGGCCATCCACCGACTGCTCGCCCAACTCACCGTCCGCGACCCGGCCGCCGCCACCGCCTGGTACACCGCCCTGCTCGACCGGGCACCCGACACCCGCCCGATGCCCGGCCTGTTCGAGTGGCACCTCTCCGACAGCTACGGCCTCCAGGTCTGGGCCGAGCCCGCCCGCGCCGGACACTCCACCGTCGTCCTCGCCGAGACCGACCTCGACGCCCGCGCCGCCCGGCTCACCCGCGCGGGCATCGCCCACGACGGCGTCCGGGACGCCACGACCCTCCGGATCGTGCCCATCACCGACCCGGACGGCAACCGCATCGTCTTCACCGGCCCCCTCGCCGGCGACGACGGCCGATCATGAAGTCGTACAGTCTGCCCAGGCGCGCGGGTGCCCACGCCTCCCGGTGCGCAGGCGGCCACCTTCGTGTGAACGTGCGTGCCCGCAACGCCTGTTGGCGCGGCTCCGCTCCATAAGGTGCCGAACGGGTCGGCCACTCGACCGGCCCACACCCACCTTGACCATGTGCTGGAGCCAACTACCCATGCCTGCAACCGTCGTTGACACTTTCGGCTCGATCTCCCCCGCAGCCCGCACGACTCTTCCCTTCGCGCCGGAGCCGCACGAAGAATGGGCCCTCGACGGCGGAAAGGCCTGGGTCTTCCACAGCCCGCTGAACCGCCGCCAGCTGGTCCGTCCCGTCATCCTCTCCGACGGCTTCTCGCGCGGGCCGAGCAACCTCGACCAGCTGTGGAACGGGCTGGAGGAGAACGGCGAATTCCGCTTCATCTCCGAGCTCCACGCGATCGGCCGCGACGTGATCATCCTCGGCTACGACGACCGCACCGCGTCGATCACCGCCAACGCCGACACCGCCATCAACTGCGCCCGCCGGGCCCTCAGCGAGCGGGTGGGAATGGCGAAGCTGGTCGTGGGCGGATTCAGCATGGGCGGGCTGATCACCCGGTACGCGCTGGCCAAGATGGAGAACGACCCGTCGCTCCCCGACCACGAGACGGCCCTCCACCTCTCCTACGACACCCCGCACCAGGGCGCCTGGTTCCCCGTCTCCGTCCAGGCGTTCACGCACTTCGCCACCGAGAACTTCGGGGACGCGCCCGTCGTGGGCCCGGCGCTGCGCCAACTGTCCGAGCTGCTCAACAGCCCGGCCGCGAAGCAGATGTCGCGCTGGCACCTCGACAAGGTCGACGGCGCCCCCGGCCAGGCGCCCGAGCGGGTGGCCTTCCTCAAGGCGCTCGACGAGCTCGGCGGCTGGCCCCGCAACCTCCGCACGATCGGCGTCGCCAACGGCGAGAACACCGGCGCGGGCAACGGCACCAAGCCCGGCACCACCGCCGTCAGGGGCAACGGCGACACGCTGGCCGACACCTGGCTCAGGACCCAGGCCCGGGGAGAGCACGAGATCGCGCGCCTCCAGAAGACCGGCGGCCAGCCGGTGGCCGTCCGCACCAGCGGCCTCCCCGACATCGACGGCGCCCCCGGCGGCCTGTTCGTCATGCCGAACTCCGACAGCGACATCGGCAGCTTCGGCCTGGCCGGCCTCCTGATGACCCTGCTGGGCAACACCGTGGACCCGGACCTCACCACCACGTCCTGCTTCGTTCCGACGATCAGCGCCCTCGCCGCGGGCGACCTCGCCGACCAGACCGCCCTCTACCGGCCGGTCACCTCGGACGCCAGCGCGCTCGACGCCTTCCACTGCGCCGACCGCAACGAAGGGCACACCGCCGTGACCGAGGAACTCGGCTCCTGGATCGTGAACGAGATCGCGAACACCTGACGCCCCGGGGTGGGCGGGGGCTCCCTCCTTCGCCCACCCCTCCGCCTCACCCGCGCGGGTCGGCGCACAGCGCCCGCCCGCCCAGCAGCTCGTCGAACCGCCCCGCCTTCGCCGCATCGCACAGGTCCGCCCACTCGTCCGGCGGGATCATCAGCACCTGCGACTGGTCGGTCGCCAGCGCCAACGCCACGCCGTCCGCCGTCTCCGCCAGCAGCAGCCCGTCCGGATCCTCGCCGACCGCGTGCCACGGCAGCCCCGGACGGCCCTCCGGGTAGTACTCGACCGGCAGCAGATGCTCGTGCCACCCCTGCGGGAACGGCTCGTCGACCTCGGCCCAAACCCGCTCCCACCGCCCCGAGTTGACGTGCCCGAAGCGGTCCCCCCACCCCAGCACCCGCAACACCTCCGGCTCCCCCGCCGCCCCCTCGGCGTCCCTCACCCGCAACGTCACCCTGATCCCCCCACTGCGCGACTCCGTCGTGACAGCCGGCCGCCCGCCCAACTCCCCCAACGCGGCGGCGATCCGGCACGCCCGCAGCCAGCCGTCGCGCATCTCCTGCTCCGACGGCATCCGACCGGCGTCACCGATCCGGGAGTTGCGGTTCCGCTCCCGCACCCGCTCCGCGAGGTCGGCCTCCTTCGGGGCGGCGGTGTCCGCTCCCGTCGCCATCGATGCCTCTTCCTCGAGTCGAAGTTCAGTCATATTGCAGTCCTCGCGCGTAAGTTGCTGCCACCATGTGGTCACTGTCCGTACGACAAGGATCGACAGAACGGCATAGGCCCGCCAGCCCTTGACCGTTGACCATCCCGGCGAATCAAAGGTGGCCCACCAGTGGAGATCGACGAAGAAGTCAACGCCGTCGCCTCGCCCGCCCTCCGATTCGGCCGAGAACTCAGCAGGTCACGCGAGGCCCGCGGCTGGTCCCAGGTCAACCTGGCCCGCCGCATGGGGTACTCGAACGGCCTGATCTCGTACGTCGAACGAGGGAAGCGACCGATCACCTTTAACTTCGCCGTCAAGGCCGACAACGCCTTCCAGTCCGGGGCACGCTTTCAGGAACTGTGGCGGCAGTACAACAACGCCAGCCTGCTGGAGGGTTTCACGGAGTTCGCGGAGGCCGAGGCACGATGTCGAGCCCTCCGGATCTTCCATCTGGATATCGTCCCAGGTCAGATCCAGACACCTGAGTACGCGACCGCGTTGGCCACAGCGGCGGTCCGACGCGGCGACATCACTCAAGACCAGGCAGACGCCCGAGTTTCCTTCCTCATGGCCCGCCAACACCTCTTGCACGAAAGAGACTTCACGCCGCAGATCCACGCCGTGATGGACGAGGGCTGCCTTCGCCGGCCCGTAGGCGGCCGGGCGGTCATGGCCGCCCAACTTGCGCACCTGGAAGCACTGGCGCAACGCCCGAACATCATCCTTCAGATCGCACCGTTCGACCTTGCCGAGACTGTGCCTTTTCGTATGCCAGTTGTCCTCCTGACCCTCGCTGACCGGTCAAACATCGGGTATGCAGAGTCCGAGGCTCGGGGGCACGTCGAACGCGATCGGACAGTCGTCGCAAGGTGGTCCAGACGCTACGATCTGCTTCAGGTGGAGTGCCTGTCTTCAGCCGCTTCACTGGCCATGATCCGGGCTACTCGGGAGGAACTCGAATGACCGACAACGACCTGAACCGGCAGGCCCGCTGGGTCAAGAGCTCGCACAGCGACAACGGCGGAAACTGCGTCGAGCTCGACATGGCGAACTTTGGCGCGGTCCGCGACAGCAAGGATCCCCACGGCCCCCAACTCCACTTCACCCCCTCCGCGTTGACCGCTTTCATCACCGCAGCCGCCGAAGGTGCCTTCCAATCGGGAGACTTGGGATGACCGACACCAACCTGCCTCGCTGGGTGAAGAGTTCGTACAGCGATGACGGCGGCGAGTGCGTCGAACTCGACATGGCCAACTACGGCACGGTCCGCGACAGCAAGAACCCTGACGGCCCCCAACTCCACTTCACCCCCGCCGCATTGACCGCCTTCCTCACCGCAGCCGCCGAAGGCGCATTCCGAACGGGAGACCTGGGATGACCGACACCAACCAGCCTCGCTGGGTGAAGAGCTCGCACAGCAACAACGGCGGCGAGTGCGTCGAACTCGACATGGCCAACTACGGCACGGTCCGCGACAGCAAAGACCCCAACGGCCCCCAACTCCACCTCTCCCCCGAGGCCTTGACCGCCTTCCTCACCGCCGCCGCCGAAGGCGCATTCCGAACGGGAGACCTGGGATGACCGACACCAACCAGCCGCGCTGGGTGAAGAGCTCGCACAGCGACAACGGCGGCGACTGCGTCGAACTCGACATGGCCAACTACGGCACGGTCCGCGACAGCAAGAACCCCAACGGCCCCCAACTCCGCTTCACCCCCGAGGCCTTGACCGCCTTTGTCGCCGCTGCCGCCGAAGGCGCATTCGTCTCGCGGTGATCCCCGCGCCGACCGGAGCGCTGCCTGCCCGGTCGGCCAGGTACTTCGCCTGCGTCAACTCCCCTGGCTGCGACGACATCAGGCCCGATCCGGGGCTGCGGAACCGGGTCGGCTGGCGGGCGCTACAGAGTGCCGGCGTCGGGCCAGTGCGACCAGTGGGTGTTCGCGGGAAGCGTCGGCCGGTACCGGGTCGGGTCTCCGGAATCCAGCACGTCGGCGAGCATCCGGAAGGTCTCGTGCGCGCTGGGCAGGACCTCCCCGAGGTCGTCCGGCTGGTTCCACTCGTCGAGCCGCAACAGCTCCGGCAGATCGGCGGGAACGCAGGACCGCAGCTCCGTCTCGTCGGCCAGCAGGAGCTCCCTGTTCGTCGGCGCCAGCAGACGGAACACGTCCTGCAGTGGGGTGCCTTCGCGGGCGTCGACCGCAAGCGCGGTACCGCGGACGACGACCGGGACTCCGCCCGTCCAGACCTCCGCACCGTCGAGGTCGATCTCGTCCATGTTGTCCACCCGCGACAGGAAGTCGCCGAGTCCGGGCTCACCACGCGTGAGGCAGTTGCCGAAGCAGTGCAGGACGTCGATGAGATTGCCGCCGCGCGGGCTGTAGCCCAGCAGTTCGGCGACCAGCGCCCACCGCGTCGCGTCGCCGAACAGGTGCATCCGCACATCGACCGGGTAGTAGTAGCCATTGTCCTGATCGGGGAACGTTCCGGTCTCTGCACAGAGATCGAACTGCCCGAGGATCGACGAGGTTGTCATCATCGCCCCAGGCTAGGACGTCCACAGCACGCCGGCTCTCGACCCGGCAGGTGCCAGGAGTCCGAGGAGGAGCAGGCACTCAGCAGTACGTCCGGGCCTTCTTGATCGCGGGATCGGCCTGCTCGGGGTCGGAGGTCACGCTGAACAGCTGCTGCGCCTCCTTCAGCGCGTCGGCGAGCGGCTGGAACTTGCCGTCCGCCAGGGCAGCCGCCCGGGCCAGTTCCCCGGCGCCGGCGAGGCGCGCCAGCGCGATGTCGAAGTCCTGCCCGGCGTCGATGGCCGGCATCCGTTCCGGCAGTCGGCTCACGGCCGCGCAGGCCAACTCGGCGTCGGTGCCCCGGACCTTGCCGGACGCCGCCCCCGACTGGCAGGCCGCCAGGGCCAGCAACAGACCGGCCGCGGCCACAGCAGTTGTCGGACGCCTCATCAGTTCCCCCGCTCGAAGCCTTCCGGCCATCCTCGGGGGCTTCGCCCAGGGGGCATAAGTCCATTCCCGGCCAGCTTGCACGGCTGCCGACCCGCAGCGTCCGAACACCGTCTCGGTCGGGGAAGCCGAGCAGGTCGGGGGCCCATCAACCGATCTCACGCTGTCAGCGGGCCGTGCAAGCGTGTGGATCATGAACGCGAGCGACGACAACCTGCTGGCCGGGCTGGACGACATCGACTGGGCGGCCCTCGGCCACGCCTACGGAAGCGCGGAGGACGTGCCCGCCCTGCTGCGCGCCGCCTGCGGGGCGGACGAGAAGGCCCGGGACAGTGCCTTCCGCAGGCTGTTCGGCAACATCTTCCACCAGGGCACCCGCTACTCGGCCTCCCCGTTCGCCGTCCCCTTCCTCGTGCGGATCGCGGTCGCCGGCCCGCCCGACGCCCGGATCGACGCGCTGTGGCTGCTGACCCGCCTGGCGGTGGACTGGCACGACGAGTACCGGCTCCCGCTCGGCATCGACACCGTCGCCTGGCGTGCCGCGGCCCCCAGCCATGAGGAGACCCTGCGGTCGTTCGACGAAGCCATCGCCGCCGAGACCGACGAAGGCCGACTGCGGCACCTGCACCTCGGACGGGAGCACTGCGCGGCCGGACACCCGATCGACCGCCGCGAAGGCGCACTGCGCTCCTACGACGCCGTCAGCTCCCAACTCTCCTCCCTGATAAAACTGTTCGGAGACCGGGATCCGGCGATCCGCACCCGCACCGCCTACCTGTTCGGATGGTTCCCCGAGGAGGCAGACGTCCTCCTGCCCCCGCTCCTGGCGTGCCTCGACGCCGAAGCGGATCCCGTCACCGCCACCACCCTCCTCGTCGCGATCGGGCTGCTCGCCGACCACGACCCGGCCGACCGGCTGCGCCGCCACCTCGCCGCCGACCACCCGCTCCTCCGCTGGGCCGCCGCCACCGCCCTCGGCCGCCTGCTGATCCTGCGCCGGGGCGACGCGCCAGACCTGCCGCCCACCGAACGCGTCGTCGCCGAACTCGCCGCGTTCGGCGCCCGTCCCGCACCCGAGCCGAGCACCGAGCACAACAACGGCGACCTCCACAGCTACGCCCTCCGCACCCTGCTCGGCCTCCTGGAGAGCGCCGACGACCCGGACCGCGTCCTCGGCGGGATCACCCGCGCCCTGCCCCACCTCCGGGACAGCGACATCGTGCCCCGCCCGCTCCCGTCCGCCGCTGCGAAGATCCTGGCCGCCGCGTTCGAACCCGCCGACGCCATCGTGCCGTTCACCGACCACACCCCGGCCCGGCAGGAACTCCTGCGCACCCTCGCCGAGTTGCTGACCGCCGAGGACTTCCAGGAGTTCCCGTTCGGCTCGGACCTCCACCAGTCGTTCACCTCGCACGGCCTCCCGGGCACCCGCGCCGCCCTGCGCGCCTACGCCGGCCTGCCCACCGAGGGCGAGGACCCGGACGCACCGCTCCCCGACCCCTGGGCGAGGTTCCGGGACAGCTGACCCCCGGCATTGCGGCCGCGGCCCGTCCGCCAAAAACGGTGCGCGGTCGCGGCCCGCCCTCCGGCCGGGCTCCGTCGTGCTCGGAGGAACGGCGAGCGTCCGCACCGCGGAGCCGCTGCGCCGAGGTCCCCATTTATCGACTGTGTAGTGCGGTCCGCCACGCTCGCGCCCGGCAGCTCGACCTGAGGGGACAACCTTGTACTACCACTGCGACCGCTGCGGGTACATCCACCGCCACACCGGCGCCCAGGACCAGGACGGCCAGCTGTGCCGTGCCTGCGGCTCCGGTCACCTGCACCGGGGGCACCCGGACCACGGCTACCTCCTGACGGACACCTTCCACGCCGAGCCGTACAACCTGCCCGTCCCGGCCTACCAGCCGGTCCTCACCGGGCAGATGGACACGCCGGGCACCTTCAACTACTTCTCCGGCGTCGCGGGCGGGTCCTTCCTCCAGTTCGTCCGCCGGCACACCTGCTACGTCGGCCGGTTCACCAACCTCCTGGTGCCGCAGGCGAACCAGTTCGGCTGGCTGTCGCCGTACACGGGCAACAAGCACAACCGCTCGCACTTCACGCAGTTGGTGATCGCGCACGTCGCCCGCGCCAAGTTCGCCGACAACAAGGGCCGGCTGCCCCGGCTGATCGAGCCGTTCGTCGGGTCCGGGCAGATCTTCCTCAACTCCTCCTGCTGGGGCCCGGCGATCAACGACGGCATCCCGCTGTTCCGGTCCGTCCTGGCGGGCGACCTGAACCACTACGTGGTCGCCGCGTACCGCCTGATGCAGCAGTACGGCCAGTCCTTCGTCACCCGCTACGTGAAGCAGGCGGCGATCTGGGACCACGGCAACGACCAGAAGGTGATCTACCCTCAGCTGATCAGCGACCTCGACGACGGCCTGGTGACGCTCCGCGATCCCGAGGCGGACCCGGCGCATGTGCTGAAGACCGTCTTCAAGTACATCTGGCTGATCAACCGCTGCGTGCGCGGCACCAAGCTCACCGACGTCGGCGGCCTGGCCGGAACCCCCCGCGACCGCTCCGAGGACCAGCTCGACGAGCTGCGCGAGCGGGAGCGGGCCCGGCTCGCCGCGGTGGTCGCCCAGCTGCTGCTCCTGGAGTTCGAGGTCGAGTGGCAGGACTTCCGGCGGACCTGCGCGGAGGCGGAGCCGACCGACGTCGTCGTGATGGACTGCCCGTTCCCGGCGTTCACCACCCTGGTGCCGCCGCCCGGCCACGAATCGCCGGTGACCTACCGCGCGAAGGCCGCGCACACCTACGGGGTCGGGGACGACGGCGCCGGACTCCAGCAGGACATCCTGGAGGCCGCGGCGGCCCTGACCGCCAAGGGCACCACCGTCATCCTCTGCAACTTCGCCAACCCGGGCCTGGTGCAGGCGTACTCCGGGCTGGTCGAGAACGACGTGGCGGCCGAGGACCTCAAGTACTTCACCTACACCTACCGTTCGCCCAGCACGACCAGCGAGGCGTACCAGCTGACCATCCTCCCCGGCCTCGGGAACGCCAACGTCACGCGCGTGCCCACCACCCTGCTGCCCGCCTGGCTGGCATGCGGCGGCGACGACCTGGCGCAGCAGGAGTTCTTCGCCCCGAGGCAGCACGCCCTCACCGCCGCGGACCGGGCGTACCAGGACGAGCGCGACGCGTCCGAGGAGGAACGCCAGGACGACGACGCGGACTTCCAGATGACCCTGGAGGACTAGCACCCCGCTGCGCCCCGGGGCCGACATCCCGGGGCGCAGCGGCCTCAGGCCACCGGCGCGTACTTGTAGCCGACGCGCCGCACCGTGACGATCGTGTCGCGGTAGGCGGCGCCGAGCTTGCGGCGGAGGCGGGCGACGTGGACGTCGACGGTGCGGCCGTCGCCGACGTGGCCGTATCCCCAGACGGTGTGCACGAGTTGGTCGCGGGTGTGCACGCGGTGCGGGTGCTCGGTGAGGTGGGCGAGCAGCTCGAATTCGAGGTAGGTGAGGTCGAGCAGCGCGCCGTCGACGTACGCGTTGCGGCGGTCGAGGTCGACGGAGATGCCGTTCTCGGCGGGCCGGGTGAACGGCCGGGCCGCGACGGGGGCGGGCGCGGGGACCGGCACCGGCGCGGGGGCCGCCTTCTCGGCCGGCACCAGCACCAGGTAGCCGACCAGCGGGGCGCTGGTGTGCGCGCCGAGCTGCGTCAACAGGGCCTGGGGCAGCACCGATTGGGGCAGGGCGGCGACCACGGCCGCGCCGTCCTGGAGGCCGGCCAGCAGGCTCTCGGGGGCGATGGCGGGCGCGGGCCGGGTGGTCGGGACGGCGACCCGGCGGGGCTCGGCGTCGAGGGGGTGGTGGGGCAGGGTGCGGACCGCTCGCAGGTGCGGGGTCGCGGTGGCGGCGTAGGACATTCGAGGGCTCTTTCGCGCGTGACGGTCGGTGGGTGGTCGTCGTCTGCGCTTCCGGCGCGCCGGGTGCTGGCCTGTCGGGTCAGCGTGGCGGGCGGGAGACGCGGGACACGCGTCGACAGGTCTGGTCGAAGTGGTGGGCCTGGCGCGAGGGCCAGAAGGGTTCCAGGAGGGTGCGAGGACGCACGGACGGCTCTCCAAGGCGCGGCGGTGTAACGAGGCGGGGACGCGAAAACCGTCACCATGCCTCAGGTGCAAGGGTGGTGACGGTGCGTCAGCGACAGCAGGCGCTGAATATCGAGCCGTGGTCGATGTACCGCCGCACGGTCAGCGCCGGCAGCACGGGGAGGGCGACGACGCGCACGGCTGCGGCCATCTCGCGTCCCCTCCCCGGTCTGTGGAGCCCGCGACGGACGGCGGGCACGAGTACGAGACTTCCACGCCAAGTGCCCGGAAGGCAACCCACTGCACCCACCCGCTCGCAGGTCGAGACAGATTTGTCCCACCAGGTGGACGGCAAGGCCCTGACCTGCGAAGACGCCAAGCGGAACTACAGCAGCACACCGGCCCGGGAGGCAGCGTGCTCGACCAGCCGGATCAGCAGCTCCTTGCCGTCCTCGCGGCGCCGCGCGTCGCACAGCAGCACGGGCACGCTCGCGGGCAGGTCGAGAGCGGCGCGGACGTCCTCGGGCGCGTAGACCTCGGTGCCCTCGAAGCAGTTGACGGCGACCACGAACGGGATGTCGCGCTGCTCGAAGTAGTCGACCGACGGGAAGGAGTCGGCGAGCCGGCGGGTGTCGGCGAGCACCACGGCGCCCAGGGTGCCGCGCGCGAGCTCGTCCCAGACGAACCAGAAGCGGTCCTGTCCGGGGGTGCCGAACAGGTACAGGGCGAGGCCGGGCTTGAGGTCGATCCGGCCGAAGTCCATGGCGACCGTGGTGGTGCGCTTGGACTCGACGCCCGCGGTGTCGTCGATCGGGCGGCCGAGTTCGCTGAGCGACTCCTCGGTGCGCAGCGGCCGGATCTCGCTGACGGCCCCGACCAGGGTGGTCTTGCCCGCGCCGAAGCCGCCGGCGATCAGGATCTTGACCGCGTTGGAGACCCAGGGGGCCTTGCGGTTGGCGGGGTTCGACGGTACGTCAGAGTGCACGGAGGCCATTGATCACGTCTCGCAGCAGGCGCTCGTCCGGTTGCTGGGCGAGCTGGAAGGGTCGGGTGACGGCGATCAGGTCGGCGTCGTGGAGGTCGCCGAGCAGCACCCGCACCACACTGACCGGCAGGTCGGTGTAGGAGCCCAACTCGGCGACGCTGAGCGGTTCTTCGCAGCAGAGCTGGAGGATCGCGTGGTGCTCGGGGCCGAACGGCAGGTCGGCGGGGACGCCGCCGGGGCCGAGGGCCGGCCCGGCGGCGGTGACCAGGGAGATCAGGTCGAACAGGCCGTCGTCGACCGGGCGGGCGCGGCCTCTGGTCATCGCGAACAGCCGGACCATCGGCCCGGCCTCGTCGTCGAACCAGCGGTCGTCCACCGGCGTGCGGGGCGCGAACAGGTCGACCGACGGGTCGTCGGTCGACGTTTCGTCCGCGAACTCACCGCTGAGGCCGTCCGGGGCGGTGGCCTCGGTCGGCTCGGTCGGCTCGGGCTCGCTCATCGTTCGGTCATCTCCCGGGCGGAGTGGTCTCGGTCCTCGGCTCGGCGGCCAGGTGCTCGCCGACGCGCTTCACCAACAGTGCCATCTCGTAGGCGATTTGGCCCACATCGGATTCGGCGTCGCTGAGCACGGCCAGGCAGCTGCCGTCGCCGGCCGCGGTGATGAACAGGAAGGCGTCGTCGAGTTCGACCATGGTCTGCCGGACGCCGCCGACCTGGAAGTGCCGTCCGGCGCCCTTGGCGAGGCTGTGGAAGCCGGCGGCGACGGCGGCCAGGTGCTCGGCGTCCTCCCGGCCGAGGCCGCTGGAGACGCCGGTGGCCAGGCCGTCGCTGGACAGGATCACCGCGTGCCGAAGGGTCGCGACGCGGCCGACCAGGTCGTTGAGGAGCCAGTCGAGTTCCCCGGACGGCGGTGTTGTTGCGGTCATGATTCGGTTCCTTCTGCTGGTGCGGGCGGTGCGTCCGGCGGCTGGTGCGCCGGGGGGACGGAACGGGCGGGGGCGGCGGGCAGCGCGGGCGGCACCGGCGCGGAGGGCAGCGCGACCCGCAGCCGGGGCGGGCGGCCGGACGGCGGCGCGAGCGGCGCGCCGGGCCGGGCGGGCGCGGACGACGAGGAGCCGTCGGCGGCGTCGCCGTCGGGCTCGGAGCGGACGACGGTCAGCGAGGCGGGCTGCAGTCGGTCGCCGCGTCCCCGGGCGAAGCCGCGCTGGAACGAGGCGAACGCGGAGCGGGCCTCCTCGGGGCTTCGCTCGCGGGCCGGCTCGGTGTTCTCCGGGCTTGCCCCGGCCCGCAGTTGGGGCGCGAGGCTGGCCTGCCGGACCCGGCGCGGCAGCAGCCCGCCGGCCACCGGCGTCAGCGGCGTGACGGGCCCGTTCCCGGCCCCGTCCGCGCTCGGCGGCGCGGGCACGGCGGCGGCGACAGGCTTGCCCGCAGCGGGCTTCGCGAGGGCGGGCTTGGCGAGAGCGGGCCGCACCGGCGCGGGCCTCCCCGCCGCGGGCACGGCGGCGCCCGCCGCCCTCCCGTCGACCGTCCCGGCGTCCTCGGTGCGCCGGTGCCGCCCGGTGCCGGACGCACCGGCCGCCGCCTGCGCGGGAGTTCGCCGTCGCGGCAGCCCGCCGGGCCGCGCGGACGGGTCGGCGGCGGACGGTCGCGGCCCGCCGAGCACCTTGTCGGGCGCGGCGTGCGCCCGCCCGGGCTCGGCGCCCCCGGCGGCCCGCCGGTGGGTGGGGTCGTCGGCGGGCCGGGCGGAGGAGCCGCCCTCGGGCGCCATGTCGCCGGGCTCGGCGAGCAGTTCGCGCGGGATCAGCACGACGGCGGAGGTGCCGCCGTACGGCGAGGGCCGCAGGTGCACCCGGATGCCGTGTCGGCGGGCCAGCCGGGAGACCACGAACAGGCCCAGCCGGTCGGTGTCGGCGAGGTCGAACTCCTGCTCCACGTCGAGCCGTTGGTTGATCTCGGCGAGGTGCTGCTCGTTCAGGCCGAGGCCGCGGTCGTCGATCTCCAGGCAGAAGCCGTGCGCCACCACCTCGCCCTGGACGGTGACTTGGGTCTGCGGGGGCGAGAACACCGTGGCGTTCTCGACGAGTTCGGCGATCAGGTGGGTGACGTCGGCGACGGCGGCGCCGAGCAGTCCGGTGCCGGGGAAGGGCCGGACGATGACCCGGGCGTAGTCCTCGACCTCGCCGACGGCGGCGCGCACCACGTCGACCATCCGCACCGGCTTGCGCCAGGCGCGGCCGGGTGAGCCGCCGGAGAGGATGATCAGGCCCTCGGCGTGGCGGCGCATGCGGGTGGTGAGGTGGTCGAGGCGGAACAGGTCCTCGAGTTCGCGGGGGTTCTCGGTGCGGCGCTCCATGGTGTCCAGCAGGGTGAGCTGGCGGTGCAGCAGCACCTGGGAGCGGCGGGCGAGGTTGACGAAGACGGCGGAGACGCCGCGGCGCAGTTCGGCCTGCTCGACGGCGGCTTCGACGGCCACCCGCTGCACCTCGTTGAAGGCGCGGCCGACCTGGCCGATCTCGCCCGCGCCGAACTCCAGTTGGGGGACTTCGGCGGCCACGTCGACGGCTTCGCCGTGGCGCAGCCGGAGCATCACGGAGGGCAGGCGGGTGGCGGACAGGTCGGCGGCGGCGTTGCGCAGGCCGACGAGCTCGCGGACCAGTCGGCGGCCGATGCGGTAGGAGACGACGATGGACAGCACCACGGCGAGCAGGCCGATGAGGCCGGCGACGGCGCCGCGCATGACGGCGTTGATGGCGTAGGCGTGGGCCTGTTCGCCGAGCTTGTCGACCAGCCGGGTGTTGATGACGGCGATGTCGGCGAGCACCCGGTCGGCGTTGTCGCCCCAGGCGTCGGTCTGGCCGCCGTGGGCGAACAGGGAGCGGTCGGAGGAGTCGTCGAAGCCGGCTTCGGCGTTGGTGAGGGCGTTCCAGGCGGGGGTGCCGCGGACTTCGGTGTAGTCCTTCTCGTCCTGCGGGTCGAGTTCGGCGACGTAGACCCGGAACAGGGTCTGCTGGGCGTGCATGGCGTCCAGCGCGACCTGCTGCTTGTGGGCGTCGGCGGCGGCCGCGGTGGTGCCGGCCCGCAGGGCGCGCATGGCGGCGATCTCCTGGGCCAGGTAGTCGGTGGCCCGGGTGAGTTCGACCAGCACGGTGCCCTGGCGGGGCAGTGCGCCGCTCTCCTTGGAGACGAAGGAGGACCGGAAGGCGAAGACCGGGCTGATCAGCGCGCTGTAGTCCTCGATCGCGCCGTCCCAGGAGGTGCGCTGCTGGCCGATCTGGCTGCGGATGGCGGCGAGTTGGTCGCCGGCGGTGATGACGTCCTGGATGCGGGCGCGCTGGTCGTCGTCGAGCTGGCCGGCGTCGCGGCTGGTGCTCTGGTAGCGCAGCAGCTGGAGGTCGCGGTCGGTGACGGCCTGGGCCTTCAGGTAGGCGTCGGCGTGGGCCTTGTCGGCGGGGTCGGCGAGGCGCAGCGCGGCTGCTCCGCGTTCGACGCGGAGGTCTTCGGCGTACTGGTCGGCGGGGCCGCCGAAGGCCTTGTAGGTGGCGCTGAGGTCGAGTTGGTTCCAGACGTCGCCGGTGGTGATGAGGGTGGAGTAGCCCCACAGGCCGCTGAGTGCCGCGATGGGCACCAGGAGCAGCGCGATGATCCTCGCGCGGATCGAGTTGCGGCGCAGGCGCATGTGGTTCCTCTGGGGGTCCTCGGTCGGGCTGGTCGCCGGGCACGAGCAACCGGGGGCGGGGTGGGTACGGAGGGGTGTGCATGGGGACTCTGAGGAGTACGAGAGCCGCGAGCCTACTACCTTCTGACCACCCGTTCGTAGGGTGAATTTGCATTGTGATCGTGTGTTGTCCGGATCGTCCTTTAATTTCTGGCCGGGGGCGTGCACTGCCCCGACCTGCGGCACTGCCGCCGGTGCCGGGTGTCGTCGGCCGGTGACCCTGGGCAGCGCCGCCACGATCGGGTAGCTTCGCCGGTGCCGCCCTCCGCCGGCGCGAACCGTGCGAGCGGTGCGGGCCGGGCGAGCGGGGGCGGGAGCGGCGGAACGGGGGTCACCGTGCGAGAGTTCAGCAGCCCCGCGCTCGGCGGCGGCCCGGCGGTGACCGGCGGGCTGGCCGACTCGGTGTTCGACCGGGCCGAGCGCGAGCCGCGGCTGGTGCAGTTGTCCCGCTGGGCGGACGGCGCCTGGCAGCCGGTGACGGCCGCCCGGTTCCGCGACGAGGTGCTGGGCCTGGCCCGGGGCCTGCTCACCCGGGGGGTGCGCTACGGCGACCGGGTCGCGGTGATGTCCAACACCCGTTACGAGTGGACCCTGTTCGACTACGCGCTCTGGTCGATCGGCGCGATCCCGGTGCCGGTGTACCCGACGGCGGCGGCCGACCAGGTGCGCTGGATCCTGGCCGAGACCTCGGCGGTGGCCTGCGTGGTCGAGGACGAGGACCAGGCGATGACGGTCGGCGCGGTCTGCGACGCGCTGCCGGCGCTGACCGGCATCTGGCAGCTGGACCGGGGCTGCGTGGAGCAGCTGACGGCGGACGGCCTGGGCGTGCCGGACGCCCTGGTGCACCGTCAACGGGTCGGCGTCACACCGGATTCGCTCGCCAGCGTCATCTACACCTCCGGCACCACCGGCCGCCCGAAGGGCTGCCTGCTGACCCACGGCAACTTCGCGTCGGTGGCGGACGCGGTGCTGGAGGGCTGGGCGGAGGTGTTCGGCGACACCCGCGGCGACCAGCCCGCCACCTTGCTGTTCCTGCCGCTGGCGCACGTGTACGGGCGGCTCACCCAGGTCGCGGCGGTGCGCGGCGGCATCCGGATCGGCCACCACGCCAAGCTGTCGGCGGACAGCCTGCTGCCGGCCCTGGCCGCGTTCCGGCCGACCTTCCTGCACGCGGTGCCGTACATCTTCGAGAAGATCCACCGCCGGGCCCGGGAGGCCGCCGAGGCGTCCGGCCGGCTGGAGGCGTTCCTGCAGGCCGAGCAGGTGGCGATCGAGTGGGCGACTGCCTGGGAGCGCCGGGCGCACCGCACCGGCCCCGGCCCGTCCCCCGCGCTGCGGCTGCGGCACGCCGCGTACGAGCGGCTGGTGTACCAGCGGGTGCGGGCGGTGCTCGGCGGCCGGGTGCGGGCGGTGATGTCCGGCGGGTCCATGCTGGGACGGGAGTTGGCGCTGTTCTTCGCGGGCGCGGGCATGACGGTGTACGAGGGCTACGGGCTGACCGAGACCTCCGCCGCGATCACCGCCAATCCGCCGGACCGGCCCAAGTTCGGCACCGTCGGCCGCCCGGTGCCGGGCGCGTCGGTGGCGATCGCCGAGGACGGCGAGGTGTGGGTGCGCGGCCCCGGCGTGTTCTCCGGCTACCTCAACCACCCGCGCTGCTCCCAGGAGGTGCTGTACCGCGACTGGCTGGCCACCGGCGACCTCGGCTCGCTGGACGAGGACGGCTACCTGACGCTGACCGGCCGCAAGAAGGAGGTGATCGTCACCTCCAGCGGCAAGAACCTGGCCCCCGCGATCCTGGAGGAGCGCGTCCGGACGCATCCGCTGATCGCCCAGTGCCTGGTGGTGGGCGACAATCGGCCGTACCTGGCCGCGCTGATCACCCTGGACCCGGTGGCCCTCGCGCACTGGCTCAAGGCCCGCGGGCGGCCGCAGTCGGACGTCGGGCGCACGCTCGCCGACCCCGAACTGCACCAGGAGGTGCAGCGGGCCGTCGCCGCCGCCAACACCACCGTCTCGCGCGCCGAGTCGATCCGCGCGTTCCGCCTGCTGCCGCGCGAATTCACCCTGGACGACGGCCTGTTGACGCCCTCGCTGAAGATCCGGCGGGCCGCGGTGGCGGAGCGCTACGCGCAGGACATCGAGGAGCTGTACAGCGGCTGACCGATCTGCGACCACTCCCCCTTGACCGCCGGGATTGGTCCAGTCCATTGTGTGCAACCGGCCTGGTGCGGCAGAGCCGGACCGACCCCCGCCCCCTCCGGGAGTCACGCCTTCTCCTTCCCCCACCGTGGAGTTGACCCGTGCTCAGTTCCGTCCGTCGCCGTCTCGCGGCCGCTGCCGCCGCCACCGTGCTGGCCGCCCTCGGCACCGCCCCGGCCGCCCACGCCGACGCCCCCGCGCCCGCCGCCGCGGTCAACCTCGCGACCAACCCCGGCTTCGAGATCCCGACCCTGCCGCTCGCCGACTGGGGCTCGATCCCCGGCTGGCGCTGCGCCCCGGGCGAGGGCGCCGTCACCGCCGCGGCCCGCACCGGCGGCTCCGCGCTGGCCGTCACCCCGGCCTCCGCCGACTCCACCGGCCAGTGCGTGCAGACCCTCGCGGTGCGCCCCAATACCACTTACACGTACCGGGCCTGGGTGCACGGCTCGTACGCCTTCCTGGGCGCCACCGGCACCGGCCACGACGTCCCGCCGGCCTGGACGGCGTCCACCGGCGACGGCTGGCGGCAGCTGTCCACCACCTTCACCACCGGCGCCGCCACCAGCTCCGTCGAGCTGTACGTGCACGGCTGGTACGGCCAGGGCCCGATCGCGGTGGACGACGTCAGCGTCACCGGCGACGTCCCCGCGCCCGCGTACGCCACCTGGAACGCGCCGACCTCCGACAAGGCGGTCTTCCTGACCATCGACGACGGCTGGTTCCGCACCCCCGAGGCCGCGCAGCTGATCGCCGACCGCAAGCTCCCGGTCACCGCGTTCCCGCTGCCGATGCCGGAGGGCTTCGAACCGGACTACTTCCGCCGGATCACCGCCGCGCCCGGGTCCTCGATCCAGAACCACAGCGTCTCGCACCGCGACCTGACCACGCTGTCCCCGGCCGAGCAGCAGGCCGAGATCTGCGACGCCCGCGACGCGATCACCGCCCGCTACGGCAGCACGCCGACCGTCCTGCGGCCGCCGTACTTCACCTTCGACGCCAACACCCAGCAGGCCGCCGCGAACTGCGGCATCAAGTACCTGCTGACCGCGACCGCCGACTTCACCTCCGGCGCCGCGAACGTCTACCACGGCGGCCCGCTGCAGCCCGGCGACGTGATCATCCTGCACTTCACCGACACCCTGGCGAGCGACCTGCAGCGCGCCCTGGACGCGGCCCGCGAGGCCGGCCTGACGCCGGCGGCGCTCACCGACTACCTGCGGTGAGCGCCGCCGCCGAAATAAGCTGACGTATCGTCACTGCGTGGCGACTCACGAACCCCGGTGTCCGGGCCCCTCCCATGGGCCCGGACACCGGTCTCGTTCACCGGCCACGCAGGTGCCGCGACCGGGCGGATCAGACTCCCGCGGAGAACGACGGCAGGTAGCCGTAGGCCTGGCCCGAGGAGTTCGGGTGGTAGCTGTCGCTGATCGGCAGCGTGGTGCTGTTCAGCCACTGCGACGAGGAACCGCAGATCTCGTGGGTGGAGAAGATCGACCGGACGTCCTTGAAGGTGAAGCCGGCCGCCGCCGCCTGCTTGGAGATCACCGAGTCCAGGGTGTCCGCGGCGCTGTTGATCGCGGTCCGCTTGGTGTCCGAGATGCCGACGATGCAGTTGCCCGGCACCTGGTACAGGTGCGGGTAGCCGAGCACCACGAACTTGGCGTTCGGCGCCTTGGCCTTCATCTGCGCGTACAGGTTGGACAGCTTGCCCGGCAGCGTGTTGGTGGCGTAGCTCTTGGCCGTGTTCACCGCGCTCAGACAGGAGCTCTCGCTGTTCAGCACGCAGGTCTGCATGGTCGAGGCGAAGCCCGCGTCGTTGCCGCCGATGGTGATCGAGACCAGCGTGGTCGAGGAGCTGAGCGACGAGATCTGGTTGGCGAGCACGTCGTTGGTGGTGGCGCCGGAGCAGGCGACGAACTTGAACGAGGTCGGCGCGTGCGCGTTCTTCCACAGGTTCGGGTAGGCGTTGGTGCTGCGGCTGCAGCTGCCGCTCTCGCTGGTGTAGCTGCCGGAGCCGACGCCGGCCGAGTACGAGTCGCCGAGGGCCACGTAGTTGACGCCGGCCGCGCTCGCCTGAGTGGCGGCGGCGAGGGTGGTGATGGACAGGGCCGCCGCGGTGAGAGCGACGGAAATGGCACGGACGCGAGTCATCTTTCCTCCATTGGGTGACGCAGGCCACACAGAGATACCAGCCAGTAGCCTTCGGGGGAAGCGGTCATGCCAAAGAATTTGACGAACTCTCATCCAAACGTCACCCGCGTTCTCGCTACGCGCGGAGACCCGCCCCTGACCTGGGCTGCGAAGATCCCGGAAAACCTCGCCCGAACGTCCGGTGGCCCGATTTTTCACCTGACACTCCGTCAACTTTCGCCCCGTTTCCGAGCGCGACGGGGGCGTGACGCGCTGTGCTCACGCACCACTCCCGTCACACCCGCCCCACAGCGGCGGTCGTGGCGCCCGAACGGCGCGAAGCAGACGAAACGCCCTCCCGCCGGGCACGCCGCGCGCCCGGCGCGAGGGCGCCAAGTACCGTATTGCGGACGGCCGGTACCGCCCAGCGACCGCCCGGGGGGGGTCAGCCGGCCGACCAGTTCGGGTCGCGGCCGAGCAGCAGCAGGATCCGGTCGAGCACCTCGGCGCCCGCCGGAACGTCCAGCGCGGGCGCGAACGCGGCCCCCGCCCGCTCGCGGACGTCCCCCGTCGGCACCTGCTCGGCCACCGCCAGCGCGGCCGCCAGCACCTCCGGGTCGAACTCGACGCCGACCCCGATCGAGGCGGCCACGTCCCAGCCGTGCACCACGTAGTCCACCAGGTGGAAGCCGACCGCCACCGCCCCCGCGAACCACTGCCCGCCGCGCACCTCCGGCAGCCACAACTCCCGCTCCAGCAGGCCCGGTTTGGCGAACGCGGCGACCACCTCGGCCGCCGACCGCGCGAACGCCCCCGCCGGATCGCCGCCCACCGGGCGGTCCCGCCAGACCTCCACCCCGTGCAGCTCGCCGCCCGCCGCGACGGCGAAACCGTGGTTCTGCCCGGTCATGTGCGCCAGCAGCTCGCCAAGTGTCCACTTCCCGCAGGGTGTTGGCAGATCGAGACGGTCCGGGTCGACCCGGCCGACGACGGCCTCGGTGACCTTCAGTGCGCGGGCGTCGAGTTCCTGAATGCTCGTCATATCGCGGATGGTATCGACCAATTCGCCAACTCGGTCGGTACAGAAATCAGTTGACACAGTAAGCCCACCAAGCACCCCCCGCGCCGAATCGGATCACCGTGCCGATCGTTCCCGAAGACCGGTCCGCCACCGCCGAGTTGATCGCTTCGCGCGGAGCCGGGAGCGCCCCTATCCTGCCGGGATGATCTCCAAGTCTTCGCCGTCCGGTGTGCCGTCGGTGGTCCTGCGCGGCGGTGGCACGGTCGCGCGGTTCGTCGACGGCCTGGTGGTGGTGGAGGAGCGGGAGGCGCACCACCGCATACCGCTCACCGCCATCGAGGGTGTCGAGGCCGACGCCGACGGGACGGGCACGGTGCGGATTCGGCTCGTGGCGGGCAGCGGGCCGGTGGGGGGCTTCGTGATCCGCCGGCGCAAGGTCGGGGCCGCCCAGGCCTTCGCGCGTGCCGTCTCAGCGAGCTTGCCGGGGGTGGACCGGCCAGGACGCGTGGAATCGGTCCCGGTGGAGCCGTCCCGCTGGGCGCGGAGGCAGCTGTCGCGGGCGGCGGACGCCTGGACCGGCGCCGGATCCTTCCTTCGTGCGGCCGTGGTGGCGTTCGGCATCTGGGCCGTGGGGATGCTGATCGTGATCCTTCTCGGCATCGGCCGCGGTCACGGCAACGCCCTGCCCTGGCTCCCCGCACTCCCGCTCCTGATCGTCGTCGCCGCTGCCTGCGACGGTTCGGGTCTGCCCTACCTGCGGCTGCGCTGGGTGCTGTGGCGGCGTGGGATCCCGGTGATGGCCACCGTCCAGCACGTGCGGACCACCTACGGGGGCCGGGGCCGCCGTATGCGCCACGCCGTGTACGGGTTCGTCGACGCCGAGGGCCGGCAGCAGACCGGAACCGACCGGCACACCGACGTGCAGTTCGACAGCGGGACGTTCGAGATCGCCTACGACCCCCGCAAGCCGTCCCGCGTGCTCATTCACGGACACCAGGCGGGGAACGTCTACGTCTCCTGCCTCCTGGCGCTCCTGGCGGCGGCCGCCGGCTCGGCGGCCACGTTCCTCGCCCTGGTGGCCGTCGGAGCCATCGACGGCTGAAGCCGCTGTCGCACCGATCATGAGACCGTCCGGTCGGACGGGCGTCCCGATGGGATTATCGCCGGCCGGTGCCCCACCACCGACACCGTCCGGCCGCGGACCTCACGGGCCCAGCACGGCGCAGCTCGGCTCGACTCAGCACGGCACAGCACAGCTCGGCGCAGCTCAGCTCGGCACGACCCAACGCGGCGCAGCACGGCGCAGCTCAGCTCGGCACGACCCAGCACAGCACAGCACAGCGCAGCTCGGCCCAGCACGGCTCGGCTCGGCGCAGCTCAGCTCGGCGCAGCTCAGCTCGGCACGACCCAACACAGCGCAGCACGGCGCAGCTCGGCTCGGCACGACCCAACACAGCGCAGCTCGGCCCAGCACGGCTCGACTCAGCGCAGTGCAGCTCGGCACAGCACGGCACGACCCAACACGGCTCAGCGCAGCACGGCGCAGCTCGGCACGGCGCAGCTCGGCACGACCCAACACGGCTCAGCGCAGCTCGGCACGGCGCAGTACGGCTCGGCGTAGCACGGCACAACACGGCTCGGCTCGGCTCAGCACAGCGCAGCGCAGCACGGCGCAGCTCGGCACGGCGCAGTACGGCTCGACTCAGCACAGCTCAGCACGGCTCGGCGCAGCACGGCACAACACGGCTCGACTCAGTACAGCGCAGCGCAGCTCGGCTCAGCTCAACCGGCAGCCGGCGGGCGGGAGTTCCTCGATCGTCTCGTTGGCGGCGGCCGGCACCCCGAGCAGGGCGACCGCCGCCGACACCGCCGCGCGGGCCTGGTGCAGGCCGGCGGTGCCCCAGCCGAGGAGTTCGACGGCCAGGCCGGGGGCGACCAGCAGTCGCCGGTAGTGGCGGCCGGAGGCAGGGTCGGGCGCGGACGGGCCGACGCCGCGCAGCGCCGCGGCCATCCGGACCCGGGCGCACTCGTGGCCGCCGTTCGCCGAGCCGACCCGGTCGTACAGGTAGCCGAGGTAGACCGGCGGGCCGATCAGCGCCTGCGCCTCCTCGCCCGCCTCGCGGGCCAGCGCGGCACCGGGGTCGCCCGCGTCCTCCGCCTCCAGCGAGCCGCCGGGCAGGCTCACCACGCCGTCGCGCGGGTTGACCAGCGTGAGCACCCGGCCGTCGGGGGCGAACAGCCAGCCCCAGGACTGCTTCACCGGCAGCCCCGGCGGCACCGCGACCCCCGGGTGCCACGGCCAGCCCGCGTTCGGCCGCCGCCGCACCCGCCCGAGCAGGTCGGAGATCTCCGGGCTGTACTCGATGCCCATGCCACTCCTTCCGTACTCCGGGCGGCCGCCGTCGCCACTGATGATCTTCCCCGAACACCCGACCGATGAACAGTCCCGACCGCCACCCGGCTCAGCGTTTCGCCTGCCCCGGGCCTGCCCCGGCCGCCCCTCCCGTCTCTCCCGCCCCCGCCTGTCACCCGTACCTGTGATACTCGGTACCGGTCGGACCACCATGAGAGCGACGGGGAGTGACGGACATGCTGCGGGGAGCTTCGGCGTGAGGCTGCTGCACACCTCGGACTGGCACCTGGGCCGTTCGTTCCACCGCGAGAACCTGCACGAGGCGCAGCGCGCGTTCCTCGACCACCTGGTGGCGACGGCCGTCGCCGAGCGGGTGCAGGCCGTGCTGGTCGCGGGCGACGTGTACGACCGCGCGCTGCCCGGTCTGGAGGCCGTCGCGCTGTTCGACGACGTGCTGTGGCGGCTGGCCGAGGCGGGCATCGACACCGTCTTCATCAGCGGCAACCACGATTCGGCGCGCCGGCTCGGCGTCGCCTCCCGCCTGATCGAGCGGGCCGGCATCCATCTGCGCACCGACCCGGGCGCGCTCGCCGTTCCGGTGCTGCTGGACGACCCGGACGGCCCGGTCGCGGTGTACGGGCTGCCGTACCTGGAGCCCGCGTTGGTGCGGGAGCGGCTGGGGCTGGCGAAGGGCGGGCACGAGCAGGTGCTGGCGGCGGCGATGGACGCCGTCCGGGCCGACCTCGCCGAGCGGCCGGCGGGCACCCGGGCCGTGGTGCTGGCGCATGCGTTCGTGACGGGCGGCGAGCCGAGCGACAGCGAGCGGGACATCGCGGTGGGCGGCGTGCAGTCGGTGCCGGCCGGGGTGTTCGACGGCGTGCACTACGTGGCGCTCGGGCACCTGCACGGCTGCCAGACCCTCGCCCCGCACCTGCGCTACTCGGGCTCGCCGCTCGCCTACTCGTTCTCCGAGACGAACCACCGCAAGTCGATGTGGCTGGTCGACCTGGACGCGGCGGGCGCCGTCGAGGCCACCCGGGTGCACTGTCCGCAGCCCCGGCCGCTGGCCCAGCTGCGCGGCCGCCTGGACGAGTTGCTCGCCGCCGAGGAACACGAGTGGGCCGAGGGCGCCTGGGTGCAGGCCACCTTGACCGACCCGGTCCGGCCGGTCGATCCGATGGAGCGGCTGCGGGTGCGCTTCCCGCACACCCTGCAGCTGCTGTTCGACCCGGAGGGCGGCGAGCAGGCCGCCGCGCAGTCGTACGCGCAGCGGGTCAGCGGGCGCAGCGACCAGGAGGTCGTGGAGGGCTTCGTCGCCCATGTCCGCCCGGGGCGGGAGTTGGACGGCACCGAGCGGTCCTGGCTGCTGGAGGGCCTGGAGTCGGTGCGCCGCACGGCCGCCGACCGGGCCGAGGAGAACGGCCGATGAACCTCGTGGAGGGGGTTTCCCGATGAGGCTGCACCAGCTCACCGTCACCGCGTTCGGCCCGTTCGCCTCGACGGAGCGGATCGACTTCGACCGGCTCACCGCGTCCGGCCTGTTCCTGCTGCGCGGGGCGACCGGCGCGGGCAAGAGCAGCGTGCTGGACGCGGTCTGCTACGCGCTGTACGGCGAACTGCCGGGCTCGCGCAGGAGCAACGGCGTGCGCAGCGACCACGCCGACCAGGCGCGGCGCACCGAGGTGGTGCTGGAGGCGACGCTCGGCGGGCGGCGCCTGGAGATCACCCGCAGCCCGGAGCAGCTGCGGCCCAAGAAGACCGGGACGGGCCTGACCAAGGACAAGGCGCAGACGCTGCTGCGCGAGTGGGTCGCGGACGCCGGGGAGGGCGCGCCGGGCTGGGTTCCGGTCAGCCGCTCGCACCAGGAGGCCGGCGAGGAGCTGACCCGGCTGCTCGGCATGAGCCGCGACCAGTTCTGCCAGGTCGTGCTGCTGCCGCAGGGCGACTTCGCGCGGTTCCTGCGCGCGGACTCCAAGCAGCGCGCCGACCTGCTGGGCAAGCTGTTCGACACCAGCCGGTTCGAGCAGTTGGAGCGCTGGACGGCGGAGCGCCGGCTGCGCCAGGAGCACGAGGTGCAGGCCGGCCGGCAGCGGCTGCGCGACCTGGCCGCCCGCGCCGAGGAGGCCGCCGGGCCGCTCGCCGCCGACGCCGACGCGCACCGCCCCGGCGAGCACGCCTCCGTCGACGACGTGCTGGCCTGGACGGCGATGCTGCGCGGCACGGCCGCCGAGCGCGTCACCGCGACGGCCCTCGCGCTGGACGTCGCCGAGGCCGCCGGCACCCGGGCCCGCGCCCGGCTGGACGCGCAGACCGCCCTGGCGGACCGCCAGCAGCGGCACCGCTCCGCGCTGCGCGAGCACACCGAACTCGCCGCCCGCGAACGGGAGTCGGCCGCCGACCGGTCGCGGCTGCGGCTCGCGCTGGCCGCCGAGGCGCTGGCGCCGCTGCGCGACCTGCACCGCGGCGCACTGGCCGCGCACACCGCCGCGACCGCCGCCGAGTCCGCCCACCGCGCGACGTTTGCCGCCCGGACCGCCGAACCGTGGGCCGCCCGGCTGCTCGGCGACCTCCCGCCCGCCGACGCCGAGCGCGCGCTGCGCGCCGAGGCGACCCGGCTGGCGGAGGCCCGCGCGGACGAGCAGCGGCACGTTCAACTGACGATCGAGCGCGACCAGTTGGCCGCCGAGCAGAAGAGCATCGACGAGCTGGCCGAGGATTCGCGCGAGTGGCTGGCCGGCCACGACGACCAGGTGAAGCGACTGCAGGTCGAGCTCGACGCGGCCCGCGAGGCGCACTCGCTGCTAGCCCAACTCGATGTGCGCCTGCGTGAATTGATGGAGCGTCAGGCCTCGGCGCAGCGCCACCGGGGCCTGCTGGCCGAGGTGTCCGCCGCCGAGGCGGAGGTCCGCGCCCTGACGGATGCGGCGCTGTCCGCCCGGGCCCGCACCCTCGACCTCCAGGAGCGTCGACTCGCGGGCATGGCAGCCGAGTTGGCCGCCCAGCTGGCCGACGGCGAGCCCTGCCGGGTGTGCGGCTCGGCCGAGCACCCGGCCCCGGCCCGCCCGTCGGCCGACCAGGTCACGGCCGCCGACGAGCAGCGCGCCCGCGCCGCCCAGCACACGGCCGAGGCCGAACTCGACGCCGCCAAGCGCCGGTTGGGTGCCCTCCAGGTGGACGCGGCGGCCGCCGGGACCGCCGCCGCCGGCCGCTCGGTCGCCGAACTCTCCTCCGCCATCGAC
Organism: Kitasatospora sp. NPDC004531; assembly: GCF_053602195.1. Lineage (NCBI taxonomy): Bacteria > Bacillati > Actinomycetota > Actinomycetes > Kitasatosporales > Streptomycetaceae > Kitasatospora > Kitasatospora sp. NPDC004531. Next base: position 38,890 of record NZ_JBSGDD010000030.1, read on the forward strand.
GAGTTGACCGCCGAACGGCGCGCCGCCCTGCACACCGCCGATCGGCTGGTTCCGCTCGGCCAGGAGGCGGAACGGCTGGAGCAGGAACGCAAGGCCCGCGACGAGCGGCTGCGGCAGGCGGGCGAGCGCGGCGCCGTCCTCGCCGACCGGCTGGGCGCGCTCGCCACCGAACTCGACGCGCTGGCCGACCGGATCACCGCCGCGCGCGGCGACGCCCCGTCCGTCGCGGCCCGGGCGAACGCGGTCGACGCCCTCGCCGCCGCCCACGCCGCCGTCCAGGACGCGGCCCGCACCACCGCCGAGACCGCCCACCGCCTCGCCGAGGCCACCGCAGCGCTGGAACGCGCCGCCGCCGACGCGGGCTTCGCCGACCTGTCGGCGCTCGCCGCCGCCGCGCTGCCCTCGCCCCAACGGACCGCCCTGCAACGGCACTTCGAGCAGCTCGACGCCGCGCTGGAGCGGACCGCCGCCCGCCTCGCCGACCCCGAGCTGCGCGCGGCGGCCGAACTCCCGCCGGCGGACGCCGCGTCCGCGCACGCCGCCGAGGAGCACGCCACGGCCCTGCTGCGCGCCGCCGACACCGCGCACCGCACCGCCGCGGACCGGGTCGCCGCGCTGGCCCGGATCACCGGCGACCTGACCACCCTCGCCGACGCCTTCGCACCCGTCCTGGACTCCTACGCCCGGATCAGCCGCCTCGCCGCGCTGCTCGCGGGCGCGCCCGCCGAGAACGCCCTGCGGATGCGCCTGGAGTCCTACGTGCTGGCCGCCCGCCTCGAACAGGTCGCGGCCGCCGCGAGCCACCGCCTGCTGAAGATGTCCGGCGGCCGCTACACCCTGGTCCACAGCGACGGCCTGGTCTCCGGCAACAAGCGCTCCGGCCTGTCCCTCCACGTCGTCGACGCCTGGACCGGCCGCGAACGCGACACCGCCACCCTCTCCGGCGGCGAGTCCTTCTTCGCCTCCCTCGCCCTCGCCCTCGGCCTCGCCGACGTCGTCACCGACGAGGCCGGCGGCATGCCCCTGGACACCCTCTTCATCGACGAGGGCTTCGGCACCCTCGACGAGAACACCCTCGAAGAAGTCATGGACGTCCTCGACTCCCTCCGCGAACGCGACCGCGCCGTAGGCATCGTCAGCCACGTCGCCGACCTCCGCACCCGCATCCCCGCCCAACTCCTCATCCGCAAACACCGCCACGGCTCCACCGCCCACCACACCACCCCCACCGACGCCTGACCCCACCACCGGGCACCACCGGCACCGCCACCGCCGATCCCGTCGCGCTCAAGGAGGGCGAGTAGCCAATGGCCAGATCCTGGAAGGAAGTCCGGGCCCAGGTCGTCACCGACGAGGAGCGGGTGGCGGCGCATCGCGCCAAGCTCGATGCCGAGGTCCGCGCCTATCGCCTCGCGGAGATCCGCCGGGAGCAGGACCTGACCCAGACCGAGGTCGCGGAGCTGATCGGCGTCACCCAGCCGAACGTCTCCCGCCTGGAACGCGGCGACCTCGAAGGCGCCTCCCTCGGCACGCTCCGCGAGTACGTCGAGGCGCTCGGCGGGCAGCTCCGGCTGGTGGCCGACTTCGGGGATCGGCAGTTGCGGATCCGGTAGTCACCGGGGTGCCGCGAACTCCGCTGCTGTTCGGCCCCAACTTCTGATGGCGGTGAGGGTGGTGGCGATGTGGAGGGTGGCGTGGGGGAGGTGGGTGGCGAGGGTGTGGGCGGTGGTGGTGGGGTGGACGGGGTCGGTGGGCCAGGTGAGGACGAGGGTGGGGTGGGGGAGCTCGCGGAGGCGGTCGGGGGTGGGGAGGTCGGCTTCGGCGGCGGCCCGCAGGACGGCCGGGACGAGGTGGTCGGCGGCGTCGAACTCGGTGGCGTACTGGGGCACTTCGGCGAGCACGGCGGGCGGCCCGGAGACCTTCGCGGCGACCCGGAGGGCACCCGTCCCGCGCCGTTCAACCAGCGTCGCGGCGGCCCGCAGCCCGGTCCGTCGCGGCTCGCGGGCCGCCCAGGCCACCGCGGGGATCGCCAGCACCAGGCGGTCGAACCGCTCGGGTCGGGCGAGCGCCGCCCACAGGACGGTCGCGGCGCCCATGGACGCGCCGATCCCGGTCACGGGGGCGTCCGGCGAGAGGTGGTCGCACAGGGCGAGCAGGTCGGCGGCGAGCGCGGGGTAGCCGTAGTCCGCGGCGACGGGCCGCCCCGTGGAGCGGCCGTGGCCGCGCGCGTCGTAGCGGGCCAGGCGGTGGGTCGCGGTGAGCGGCGTCCAGTCGAACAGCCCGGCCCGGTCCTCGTGCGCCCGGCTGGACAGCGAGCCGTGCGCGTGAACGGCCAGCGGCCCGTCCGCACCGCCGGCGACGTCGAACGCGAGCGTGGCGTGCGGGCGTTCCAGCAGGCCGGTGGCGGGCCCGGTGCTCCTCGGCACGGAAACGGTCATGACCCGGTCGTCCGACGGATCGTCAGCCGGAGCATGCCGCGCGCTGCGCCTGCTGCCAGGTGCAGACCGGGCACAGCGTGGCGCCGCTCGCCCCGGCCGGGTACTCGGTCTCCTCGCCGCACAGCACGCACGCGGCGCGCTCCCCCGGCCCGCCGGGCAGCAGCCCGCGCCGGGCCTGCTCGGGATCGGCCGACGCCTCACAGCTCTGCTCCGCCATGCGTCCAGGGTACGGCCCGCCGCCCGGGCCCCGGCGTGCCACCTTCGTGGGATTGCGCAAGCGGGGGCGCGGATCGACGCTGGAGACCGTACCCGACCCGTCACGATCGCCTCCGGGGCCCGGACGGACGCCCCCGGCACCGCCCCGGGCGGCGACGCGAACCGGAGGAGGCAGCGCACGATGACGCAGACCCCGACCGCCGACGACCCGACCGTCTCCTTCGACCCGATGCGCACCGGCTGGAACGCGAACCAGCCGAGGCTGGCGCCCGCCCAGGTGAGTTCCGCCGACTTCGGCCAGTTGTTCTCGACGGCGGTGGACGGTCAGGTCTACGCCCAGCCGCTGGTCATCGGCACGACCGTGCTGGTCGCCACCGAGAACAACCAGGTCTGCGGCATCCACGCCGTCACCGGCGCGGTCCTGTGGTCGAAGTCGCTCGGCCCCGCCTGGCCGGCCTCCGCGATCGGCTGCGGCGACCTGGTCCCCGACCTCGGCGTCACCGCCACCCCGGTCTACGACCCCTCCTCGGGGCGGGCCTACCTCACCGCGAAGGTCAACGACGGCCCGGACGCCAACCACCCGCACTGGTACCTGCACAGCCTCGACGTGGCGACCGGCGACGAGACCCCGGGCTGGCCGGTGACGATCCAGGGCTCCCCGGCGAACAACCCCGGCAACACGTTCAACCCGTTCACCGCGATGCAGCGGCCGGGCCTGCTGCTGCTCGACGGCGAGGTGTTCGCCGGGTTCGGCTCGCACTGCGACAAGGGGCCGTACGTCGGCTACGTGGTCGGGGTGCGCACCGACACCGGGGCGCTGCGGATGTGGGCCACGCAGAACGCGTCCAGCAACGAGATGACCGGGATCTGGATGGGCGGCGGCGGCCTGGTCTCGGACGGCCCCGGCCGGATCTTCTTCTCCACCGGCAACGGCGTCTCCCCCGCGCCCGGCCCGGGCAGCCGCCCGCCCGGCCACCTCGCCGAGTCGGTGGTCCGCCTGTCCGGCACCGGGCAGCTCGCGGCGGTGGACTTCTTCAGCCCCACCAACGCCGACCAACTCGACCAGAACGACCAGGACTTGGGGTCCGGCGGCCCGGTCGCCCTGCCCTCGCCGCCGTTCGGCACGGCCGCCCACCCGAAGCTGCTGGTGCAGATCGGCAAGGACGGCCGGGTCTTCCTCCTCGACCGGGACGACCTGGGCGGGCGCGGCCAGGGGCCCGGCGGCGCGGACAAGGCGCTGTCCGTGGCCGGCCCGTTCCGCGGCATCTGGGGCCACCCGGCCGTCTGGGGCGGCGACGGCGGCTTCCTGTACGTCCCGGAGAACGACGGCCACCTGCGCGCGCTCAAGTTCGGCGTCGACGGCGCCGGCGTGCCCGTCCTGGTCAACTCGGGCTCCAGCGGCGCCGGGATCGGCCACTACCCGGGTTCGCCGGTCGTCACCTCCGACGGCACGACCTCCGGCTCGGCGCTGGTGTGGGTGGTCTGCCCGGGCGGCGCCGACGGCGTCGACGCGCAGCTGCGGGCGTACGACGCGGTGCCGGCCAGTGGCGTGCTGACGCTGCGCTGGTCGGCGCCGATCGGGACGGCCGTGAAGTTCTCCAAGGTCGCGGTCGGCGCGGGCCGGGTCTACGTCGGCACCCGCGACGGCCACCTGCTCGCCTTCGGCAGCCCGTCCCAGGCCGCGCTGACGGGCACTCCGGTCGACTTCGGGCAGGTCGCGGTGGGCGCCACGGGCAGCGCCACGGCGACGGTCACCGCGACCCGCGCCGTCACCGTCACCGCGATCACCGCGGGCGCGCCGTTCAGCGCCACGCCCCCGGCCCTCCCGGCCGCCCTGAACACCGCGGACACCCTGGCCGTCCCGGTGGGCTTCGCGCCGACCGGTCCCGGCGGGGCGACGGGGACGCTCACCTTCGCCGTGACGACCGACGGCACCGGCGGCACCGTCGGCCTCGACCTGCACGGCACCGGCACCCGGCCCGGCTTCGCCGCGTCGCCGCCGTCGCTGGACTTCGGCGAACTGCCCACCGGGTCCGCGATGACGGTCGGCGTGACCGTCACCAACACCGGCACCGCCGTCGAGACGATCTCCGGCAGCACCGCGCCCGCGCCCCCGTTCACGGCCGCAGGCCTGCCCGCGGACGGCTCCACGCTCGACCCGGGCGCCTCGCTCGCGGTGTCCGTCACCTACGCGCCGACCGCCCCGAGCCCGGCGGGCGGCGACAGCTCGCAGTTCGTCGTCACCGGCGCGGACGGCCACTCGGTCACCGTCCCGCTCACCGGGACCGCCGTGGTCGGCGCCCCGCACCTGACGATCGATCCGACCGCGCTCGACTTCGGGCAGGTCCCGGTCGGCGGCTCGCTCGGCAGGACCTTCGACATCGCCAACACCGGCAACGTGGTGCTGACCATCACCAAGGCCGCGCCGCCCACCGCGCCGTTCGCCGCACCGAGCCCGATCGCCGAGGGGCAGCAGCTCGGCGCCGGGCAGGTGATCCACCAGGCGGTGGTCTTCGCCCCCACCGCCGCCGGCGACGCCGCCGGCCACTTCCTGATCACCGGCGACGACGGCCAGGGCATGCAGACCGTCTCCTTCACCGGCACCGGCGTCACCGGCGGCAGCGTCCCCGCGCCGAGCACCGACGACTGGACGTTCAACGGCACCGCCGTGCTCTCCGGCAGCGACATCCAGCTCACCGAGGCCATCAACGGCCAGACCGGCTCCGCCCTGGCCGACCTGGTGGTGCCCTCGGCGAACCTGCACGTGCGGTTCACGGCCGTGATCGGCGGCGGCTCCGGGGCGGACGGCCTGGCCCTCGTCCTGCTCGACGCGGCCCACGAGACAGCGCACTCGCTCGGCGGCGCGGGCGGCGGGCTCGGCTACTCCGGCCTGCGCGGCCTCGCCGTCACCCTGGACACGTCCAAGAACGTCAACGACCCGTCGGCCAACTTCGTCGGCCTGGCCACCGGCGGCCGGGGCGACGCGCTCGACTACGCCGCCACCGCGACCGACGTGCCCGACCTGCGCACCGGCAGCCACGCCGTGGACGTCCGGGTCACCGGCGGCCGCGTCCAGGTCGCCGTGGACGGCCGGCCGGCGATCGACGCCGCCGTGACCGTTCCGGACGCCGTCGTGGTCGGCTTCACGGGCGCCACCGGCGGGCTCAACGACAACCACCGCGTCCAGGGGGTGGCGATCGACTTCTGACCGCGACCCGCCGGACCCGCCGGGCGGCGCGACGTCGGGCGCCGCGACGCCGGACCCGTGCCGCCGGACCCGCACCGCCGCCCGCCGGGCCCGTCAGCCGAGGAACGACAGGCGCAGCGTGCGCTCCGGGTTGTCGCCGTTGGTGTCGATCAGGACCACCGACTGCCAGATGCCGAGGGCGAGCCGGCCGCCCACCACCGGCAGGGTGGCGTGCGGGGCGACCAGCCCGGGCAGCACGTGGTCGCGGCCGTGGCCGGGGCTGCCGTGGCGGTGGCGCCAGCGGTCGTCGGCGGGCAGCAGCTCGCGCAGCGTACTGAGCAGGTCGTCGTCGCTGCCGGAGCCGGTCTCGATGACGGCGATGCCGGCGGTGGCGTGCGGGACGAAGACGTTGAGCAGTCCGTCGCGGCCGTCGGCGACGTCGCGGAGGAAGTCGTGGCAGCGGTCGGTGATGTCGAGCGCGACTTCTCTGCGGCCGGTGGTGACGTCGAGCGTGGTGGTGTGGAAGGTGTCGGACATGGGGCCATCCTGACCGATCTTGTCGACCCGCCCGAAGACCCGTCCGCCGAACGCCACCCGACCGCAAGGCCGCCCGCCAGGGTGCGCCAGCGCGGCGCAACCGTGCGCCAGGGCCGGGCGGTTCGCCGCCGGGAACGCCGAAGGCCCGACGGACTCCCGGTCCGTCGGGTCCGTGCTGACGGGCGGTGGGCCGCCCGTCCTCACGTCGGTGTCGTCAGCCGCGGCTGCCGAACATGCTCCGCTTGAGCCGGCGTAGCGGGGCCATCAGCGAGACCCGCACGGAGCGCCGGGGCACGGCGACCGGGACGCTGGGGCCGCGCGGCGTCAGTTCCCTTATCAGGCCGAGGGCTTCCGCCGTGTCCACCGTCGAGAGCGCGGGGGCGCCGAGCACCGCGAGGTGCCGGTCGATCCGGCGGCCGGTCGCGCCGACACCGCACTGGATCGCGGGCACCCGGGGCCGCGTCCGCACTTGAATCTGTTCCATCTGTTTCCCACCCCTACGAGGCGCCAGGGCCGTGAGGCGAAGACTATCCGGCTATGACGGCCTACACACAACCGTCCTGGTGTTCTGCCACCGTATCGTGCGAACGGAGGGGAAGCTCCACTCGAGTACGGTGGTATCGGTCACGACTGCGCATCGGTTGATGGTGCACCATCCAAGCATGACCGGGCGTCAGACGCCGCAGCGGTCCGGGGCGTTCGCGGGCGCATCACCGCCGCCGGGTGCGCCGGGCGCACGGCCTCCGGGGGCGTCCACCCCCGCACCGAGAGTTCAGAAATTGAACACATACGAGGGATTGACGCCGCCCGTCCCTCCAAGCAGTATCTGTACGGGCAGGGGATCAGGGGTCGCACCCCTCCTCGCCCGGTCGGATGAGTTCGAGTATGAACGAATCATCCGATTCATCACCTGACAGGCTTCCGGCACCACAGTGAGTCATTCGCGGCCGTCTCGACGCTGCGGCGGCCCGACTCCGGCGTGGTGCACGGACCGGCGGTCGACCGTTGAGGGTCGGTCGGACCGCCAACCGGACTGCCGGTGTCGTCGCTCAAGGGCGCGGCACCGGCGGTCGCGTTCTTGTCGGTGAGCGCTTCGCGCCGCCCGCGGCACCCCTGGCACCCCGACCACCTGCGCCCGGGGTGCCGCGGCTGTGGCCGCGCCGGAGGCATGCCCGTAGGCGCTCGGTAAAGTGGGCGAGGACCGGGCGGATCCGCCGCAACCACCCCATCCCTTCGCGGAGTGAACGCACGTGCCACCCCTGCTCAGCATCGTCCTGCCCGTCCACGGCGTGGAACGCTTCCTGCCGCAGTGCCTGGAGTCACTCCGGTCCGAGAGCGCCGCCCCCGGCGAGGTCGAACTGATCGCGGTGGACGACCGCTCCCCCGACCGCAGCGGCGCCATCCTGGACGCGCACGCCGCCGGCGACCCCCGGATGCGGGTCCTGCACCTCGCGGAGAACCAGGGCCTGGGCGGCGCCCGCACCGCCGGCCTCGCCGAGGCCACCGGCACCTACGTCTGGTTCGTCGACAGCGACGACTGGCTGCCCGAGGGCACCATCGACGCGATCCTCGCCGAACTGCGCGCCGAGACCACCCGCGACCTGCCCGCCGACGTCCTCCTCACCGACTTCACGCACGTCTACCACGACGGCGGCGAGGAGCCGAACCCGTGGCGGCACGTGCTGGCCGGCTCCCCGCTGGTCTCCGGCTGCACCGCCGCCGACCACCCGGCGCTGTTCAACTCGGTGCTCGCGGTGTGGAACAAGGTGATGCGCCGGCAGTACCTGCTCGACCTCGACGTGCACTTCGGGCGCGGGTACTACGAGGACATCTCCGTCACCTACCCGCTGCTGCTGGCCGCCGACCGGCTGGTCTACCTCGACCGCCCCTGCTACCGCTACCGGCGCGGCCGCCCCGGCGCGATCACCGCCACCGCCTCGGCCAAGCACGCCGACGCCTTCGCCCAGTACGACGCGATCTTCGCCTTCCTCGACCGCGACGAGCGGGCGAACAGGCTCCGCACCCTGGTCTTCGACCGCACCGTCAAGCAGGCCCTGACCATCTACGACAGCCCGGGCCTGGTCCCGGTCGAGCTGCGCCCCGAGTTCTTCGCCCGGATCACCGCCCACTTCGCGAAGCACCGCCCGGCCGGGTACCGCTTCCCGTCCGGCGTGCGCGGCATCCAGTACCGGCTGGCCGCCCGCGGCGCCCGCCGCGCCTACGCCGAGCTGCGCCGCGGCGGCAAGCTGCCGAGCGCCGTCAAGCGCGGCACGAAGGCGGTCGCGCCCGGGGTGAAGAAGGCGGTGCGCAGCAGCGCCCGGTTCACCGCGTACAACGCGTTCCGGCGGCTTCCGATAGACGAGCACCTGGCGGTGTACGCCGCGTACTGGCACCGCGGGTACGCGTGCAACCCGGCGGCGATCTACGAGAAGGCCCGGGAGCTGGCCCCGCAGGTGCGCGGCGTGTGGGTGGTGGAGAACGCGGCGCGGGCGGCGACGCTGCCCGAGGGGGTGCCGTACGTGATCGTCAACACCCCGGCGTACCTGAAGGCGATGGCCACCGCCAAGTACTTCGTCAACAACGTCAACTTCCCGCACACGATGGCGAAGCGGACCGGCACGGTGCACGTGCAGACCCAGCACGGCACGCCGCTGAAGGCGATGGGGATGGACCTGCGGGACCACCCGGTGGCGGCGGACGGGATGGACTTCGAGCGGCTGAAGGAGGCGGTGGCGCGCTGGGACTACCTGGTCTCGCCGAACCCGCACACCAGCGAGCACTTCGCCCGGGCGTTCCCCGGCACCTACCAGATCCTGGACACCGGCTACCCGCGCAACGACCGCCTGGTGCACGCCACCACCGAGGAGTGCGCGCGGGTGCGCCGCGACCTGGGCATCGCCCCCGGTCAGCGCACCGTGCTGTACGCGCCGACCCACCGCGAGTCGCGGGGCGGCTACCTGCCGCTGCTGGACCTGCCGGCGCTGGCCGAACGGCTGGGCTCCGGGTGGACGGTGATGGTGCGCACCCACTACTTCCACGACGGCGGCGCGGGCGACCTGGCGGCCGCCCCGGGCTCGGCGCGGCTGCTGGACGTCTCCGATCACCCCTCGGTGGAGGACCTGTACCTGGCGGCGGACACCCTGGTCACCGACTACTCCTCGATGATGTTCGACTACGCGGTGCTGGACCGGCCGATCGCCGTGTACGCCCCCGACTGGGAGGAGTACCAGCAGGTCCGGGGCGTCTACTTCGACCTGATGAAGGAGCCCCCGGGGGCCGTCGCCACCGACCAGGACGCGCTGACCGAGGCGCTGCTCGCGGGCGACCCGGAGCCGACCGCCCGACAGCGCTTCCGCGAGCGGTTCTGCCCGTGGGACGACGGCCGGGCCGCCGAGCGCGTGGTCAGTCGGATCTTCCCGCTCGGCCGCTGACCGTTCCTGATCGGCCGTGGACACGGTCTGTCTCACCTGGTGGGAAAACGCTTTCCCACCAGGTGGGCGTGACGAGGATCGCAGTGACCTGATCGTGACGGGTGGTGGACGGGCGGCCGGGGCGATGTCGTAGTCTGCGAGGCGAACCCAGTGGTCCGACCCCCGTCCGAGCCGCGTGCCTCGCCCCCTCGGCAGGTGCGCCCTTGGGCTGCCCGGGCGGTCCGACATCCGGCCAGGGAGGGCCAAGTGCCAGCGATCGACCTCGTCACCAAGCTCGTACTCAAGCCCCTCGCGCGGGTGCTCTACCGGCCGACCATCGAGGGCCTGGAGAACGTGCCGCGCAAGGGCGGGGTGATTCTGGCGAGCAACCACCTGTCGTTCGTGGACAGCGTGGTGATCCCGCTGGCCGCGCCGCGTCAGGTGTTCTTCCTGGCGAAGGCCGAGTACTTCACCGGCACGGGCTTCAAGGGCGCCGTCTCCCGGTACTTCTTCACGCACGTGATCAACGCCGTCCCGGTGGAGCGCGGCAGCGTCCGGGCCGCCACCGCCTCGCTGGAGGAGGGGCTGGAGATCCTCAACTCCGGCCGGGCGTTCGGCATCTACCCCGAGGGCACCCGTTCGCTGGACGGCCGCCTGTACCGGGGCAAGACCGGCGTCGCATGGCTGGCGCTGACCGCCGGCGTCCCGGTGGTCCCGGTCGCGCTGGAGGGCCCGCAGCACATCCTGCCGGTCGGGAAGCGCATTCCGCGGCTGCGCAAGATCACCGTCCGGTTCGGCGAGCCGCTGCGCTTCGACGAGCTGCACGGCCAGGCCCGCTCCGCGAAGGCCCGCCGCCAGGTCACCGACGAGGTGATGGCCGCCATCCACGCGCTGTCCGGGCAGGAGCTCGCCGAGCAGTACAACGAGTCCCCGAAGGCCGCCTGACCCGCTGCCCGGCGGCCGCCACCGCGCCCAGCCCGGTGCGGCCCGCCGGGCCCGTCAGTGCGCGCCGGCCGGCAGCGCCTCCCGGTCGAGCAGCGCCGCGTAGCGGCCGCCGGCGGCCAACAGCTGCTCGTGGGTACCGAGTTCGGCGATCGTGCCGTGGTCGAGGACGGCGATCTGGTCGGCGTCCCTGATGGTCGACAACCGGTGCGCGATGGTGATCGTGGTGCGGCCCTCGGCGAGGGCGTCCAGGGCCTGCTGGACGGCCAGTTCGGTCTGGTTGTCCAGCGCGCTGGTGGCCTCGTCGAGGATCAGCACCGGCGGGTTGCGCAGCACGGTGCGGGCGATGGCCAGGCGCTGCTTCTCGCCGCCGGAGAACCGGTAGCCGCGCTCGCCGACCACGGTGTCGTAGCCGTCCGGGAGTTCGGCGATCATGTCGTGGATCTGGGCGGCCTTCGCGGCGGCGACGAGTTCCTCGTCGGTGGCCTCGGGCTTGGCGAAGCGCAGGTTGTCGGCCACCGAGGCGTGGAACAGGTAGGTCTCCTGGGAGACCACGCCGACCGCCCTGGCCAGCGTCTCGAAGGACAGCTCCCGCACGTCCACTCCGTCGATCGTCACCCGCCCGCCGGTGACGTCGTACAGCCGCGGGGCCAGGTAGGACAGCGTGGACTTGCCGGAGCCGGTCTCGCCGACCACGGCGAGCGAGCCGCCGGCCGGCACGGTCAGGTCGATGCCGGCCAGCGTGGGGCGGTCCTGGTCGGCCCGGTAGTGGAACTCGACGTCCTCGAAGCGCACCTCGCCGCGGATCCGCTCCAGGTGGACGGGGTGCTCGGGTTCGTCGATCTCCACCGGCAGGTCCAGGTACTCGAAGATCCGCTGGAACAGCGCGAGCGAGGTCTGCACGTCCACTCCGGTGGACAGCAGGCTCACGGTGGGCCGGAACAGGCCCTGTTGCAGCGACACGAACGCGACCAGGGTGCCGAGCGAGACGATCGGCGCGCCGGCGGCGGTGGCCAGGCCGGCCGCCCAGTAGATCAGCGCGGGCATCGCGGCCATCACGATCCCGATGGTCGACATCCGCCACCGGCCGGCCATGCTGGAGCGCACCTCAAGGGCCGCCAACTCGTCCGACTGGGCGGCGAATTCACTGGTCAGCGAGGCGGAGCGGCCCATCGTGCGGCCGAGCAGGATGCCGCTGACGGACAGCGACTCCTGCACCGCCGAGGACAGCTTGGCCAGCTGCCGCTGCCGCTGCCCGGTGATCTTCTTCCGCTCGCGGCCGACACGTCGACTTATCCACACGAACACGGGGAGCAGCAGCAGCGAGACGATCGTCAGCCGCCAGTCCAGCGCGACCATCGCCACCACGCTGGCGATCACCGCCGTCAAGTTCGACACCAGCGAGGTGGCGGTGCCGGTGACGGTGGACTGCATGCCGCCGATGTCGTTGGCTATCCGGGACTGCACCTCGCCGGTGCGGGTCCGGGTGAAGAACGCCAGCGACATCCGCTGCAGGTGCCGGTAGACGGAGGTCCGCAGGTCGTGCATGACGCGCTGGCCGACGGTGGTGGAGATCAGCGTCTGCACCACGTTGAGCACGCTGGTGATCACGGCCGCGGCGATCATGCCGCCGGCGAGCAGCGTCAGCAGGCCGGTCCGGCGCTCGGGGATCGCCACGTCCAGCACCGCCCGCAGCAGGAACGGCGTCACCACGGACACCACCGCCGACGCCGCCACCAGCAGTCCGACCACGGCCAGCCGTCCGGCGTACGGCTTGAACAGCCGCAGGATCCGCCGCACCTGGGCCGGCTGCTTCTCCGCCCCCTCGGGCGGCTCCCAGTCGATCCGGTTCAGTCGCACGGAAACCTCCAGAGGGTCGGTGGACGGGGCACGGCGAGCTTAACGAGCTTCACTCACCATTAGCAAACCTAACATTCTCGCCGGGCGCGGTATTTCCCGACCGCCGGTCCGGTCCGGCGCGTGCCGCCCTCCGCCTGCGGGCGTATGCCCGTGGGCGGACGCCCGGCGGCGGCGCGGCTGGCTACCATTCGCCGCATGGATCGGGACGTGCCGCGCGCGCCGTGGCTGAGGCGACTGCCGCCGGGGGTCTGGACGGCGCTGAACTGGTGCGCCGCCGGGCAGTTCGCCCTGCTGCTCTTCATGTCGACGACGTTCGACCTGAACCCGCCGTTCGGGTTCCGGCACCAGGAGATCGCGGTGCCGCTCGGCCTGCGGGTGGGCCTCGCCGTGCTGCTGGCGCTGCCGGTGTGCGAGGCCCGGCGGTGGCCGGTCCAGGTGTTCTGGATCCTGCTGGCGGAGTCGCAGCTGGTCCTGTTTCTCGGCGAGCGGACCTGGCCGCTGTTCCTCGCGATGGACGTCCTGATCGGCCACCTCGCCATGGTCCGCCCCGCCCGGGTCTCGGTGCCCGCCGGGGCGGCCGTGTTCGTCGCCTGGCTCGGCAGGACGCTGGCGATGCGGACCGACCAGGCGGAGCTCAGCGACCTCGTCAGCACCTCCGCGGCGGTGCTGGCCGGCATCGCCGTCCCATGGGCGATCGGCAACGCGATCCGCCAGCAGCGCCGCTACAGCGCGGACCTGCGCGCGTACGCCGCCCGCCAGGCGATCACCGACGAACGGCTGCGGATCGCCCGGGAGTTGCACGACGTGGTGGCGCACAGCATCGGGGTGATCGCGATCCAGGCGGGCGCGGCGAGCATGGTGCTGGACGTGGAGCCGGCCGGCGCGCGCCGGGCCCTGGACGCCATCGACGCCACCAGCCGGGAGACCCTGGCCGGGCTGCGGCGGATGCTCGTGTCGCTGCGGCACGCCGAGACCGGCGAGGACCCGGCGGGCGCCGCGCCGCCCGCGGGCCTGGAGGCCGTCGAGCGGCTGGCGGCGACGATGGCGCAGGCCGGCGTCGAGGTGCGGGTGCGGTGGCAGGGGCAGCCGCGTCCGCTGCCGCCGGAGACCGATCTGGCCGCCTTCCGGATCGTCCAGGAGTCGGTCACCAACGTGCTGCGGCACGCGGGCGCCGACCGCTGCGAGGTCCACATCGCCTACCAGGAGCAGGAGTTGGCCATCGAGGTGCTGGACGACGGCGGCCGGGCGCCCGGCCGCCGCACCGGAGCCGCCGGGTACGGGATCTCCGGGATGCGCGAGCGGGTCGCCCTGCTGAACGGCCGTTTCAGCGCCGGGTCGCGCCCCGGCGGCGGCTTCCGGGTCGCCGCGAGGCTGCCCGCGTGAGCGCCGACCAGCGGGGCGCCGACGGCGCCGGGCCCGCGATCCGGGTGCTGCTCGCCGACGACCAGGAACTGGTGCGCGCCGGGCTGGGCATGGCCATCGCCCACTCCCCGGGCCTGGAGCTCGCCGGTGAGGCCGCCACCGGCGCCGAGGCCGTCCGGCAGGCCGAGCGGCTCCGCCCGGACGTCGTGGTGATGGACATCCGGATGCCCGGCATGGACGGGATCGAGGCCACCGGGCTGCTCACCTCCGGCGCGGCCGACCCGGTGCCGCAGGTGCTGATCCTGACCACCTTCGACGACGACGAGAACGTCTACGCCGCGCTGCGGGCCGGCGCGAGCGGCTTCCTGGTCAAGGACATGGCCCTGGTGGACATCCTCGCGGCGATCCGGGTGGTCGCGGCCGGCGACGCCCTGATCGCCCCGAGCGTCACCCGGCGCCTGATCGCCGACCTCACCGCCCGGCCCGCCCCCGCCGCGCCGGCGCGCCCGCTGCCGGGGGTCACCGAGCGCGAGCACGAGGTGCTGGCCCTGGTCGGCCGCGGCCTGTCCAACGCCGAGATCGCCGAGCGGCTGTACATCGCGCCCGCCACCGCCAAGACCCACGTCGCCCGGCTGCTCGCCAAGCTGGACGCCCGGGACCGGGTCCACCTGGTCATCGCCGCCTACGACGCGGGCCTGGTGTCCCCGTCCGGCTGAACCTGCCGGACGGGGACACCGGCCGCCGGCGCTACGGGAGTCGGACGGCGACCTCCGGCAGCTCCGGGGACGGCCCGTCGAACAGCGGCGCGGGCTTCCCCTTCAGCTGGAGGTCGAAGAACGCGGCGAGGCAGGTGCGGGTGATCGCGATTCCGCGCACCGGGTCGATCGCGCCGGGGGTGGCGGGCATGCCCGCGGCCTGCGCGAGCAGCGGCAGGTCGCTGAACGTGCCGTGCTCGGCCCCGGCGACGGTGAGCCACCGCTTCCAGCCGTCCAGCCGGGACCACGCCTGGTCCCAGCTGGGGTCCGTGCCCGGGCCGTCGTGCAGGCCGGCGTCGAGCAGCAGGAACGGCCGCCCGCCGAGGCCGCCCGCCGGGACGGGCGCGAAGAACGTGCCGTCCATGTTCACGCCCGCCCGCACCCGGCCGTCGGCGGCCATCGTGACGGCGGCGGCGTCACCGCCGATCGAGTGCCCGGCCATGCCGATCCGGTGCCGGTCGACCAGCCGGGCGTGCGCCCACGGCGACCGGTTCGACGTCAGCTCGTCGATGACGAACGAGGCGTCCTTCGCCCGGCTCTCGGCGATCGCCGCGACGCCGCCCGCCGGCGGGTGGTCGCAGATGGCGCAGCCGAGGGTGCGGCCGTCCGGCAGGGTGACGCCGGTCGACTCGTAGGTGTGGTCGATCAGCGCGACCACGTAGCCGCGGCTGGCGAGATCCTCGGCGATGCCGGAGAACGCCGCCCGGGGGAAGGTGAAGCCCGGCGAGAGCAGCACCAGCGGGAACCGGCCGCCGACCGGGCGGGCGCCGTCCCGCGCCCAGGTGCCCGTCGCGGCCAGCGCCTCCGGCGGCAGGCCCGCCCCCGGGGCCTTCGCGGACAGCAGCAGCCGGGCCTCCTCGGTGGTCATGTAGGGCGCGGACGTCCCGCTCCCGGCCCGGGCCGGGTAGTACATCGACACCATCAGCTCCCGCGCCCCCGCCCCCGGCACCCACGGGTCCGGCCGCCCCCGGTCGACGAGGTGCACCACGTCCCGCCCGACCGCGAACGGCCCGGTCGGACGGGGCAACGAGACCGACAACCCGACCCCGACGGACGCGACGGCGCCCGGCGGCGGGGCGGCGAAGGCAGGAGCCGCGACAGCGACCGGCAGCGGCAGAACAAGAGCGAGCGCGGCGGTCAGGGCCGCGCGACGAATACTGGTCATACGACGAACGTAGGCTCCAAGCACCGGAGTTGACGTCTGCCCAGGAGCCCATCACGGCATCCGCCCCGCGGCGGATCCCCCCTCCGCCCCCAGGCGGACGGCGGGGCCGAGGCTTCGTGCCTCTCGTTTCCAACGCTGCGTCGGGCCGGTCTCGCCCGCCGGGCAGCCCCG
Organism: Kitasatospora sp. NPDC004531; assembly: GCF_053602195.1. Lineage (NCBI taxonomy): Bacteria > Bacillati > Actinomycetota > Actinomycetes > Kitasatosporales > Streptomycetaceae > Kitasatospora > Kitasatospora sp. NPDC004531. The sequence continues at coordinate 54,933 of NZ_JBSGDD010000030.1, forward strand.
GGTACCAAGCGGCGGCTCCTCACTATGTCGGCGGCCACGATGAGCCGGGTTCCGCCCTGGCGGCGCGCGGAGCAGTTTCCCGTTCCCGCAACTGTGATCCCTTGACCCTCCTGTCGCGGCTTCGGGAGCATCGAACCCGACACCACAGCCGGAGGAGGGGGCATTTTTGTGCTAGTCCAAATGCTGATCAGCTCGTGTGACGACGGGGAATGTCCGACGCTGTACGCCACCGATCGTGGGACGCTGCTGGTCCAGGGGGAGACACCAGCTGATCACGGCCTGACGCTTCCAGGTCACGAAACCGTGGTCGAGATCCCCGTCGAACTCATCCGGAAGGCCGTCCGTGACAACCTCGTCTAAGACGCTCGCGGAATGGTTCGAGACCTTCGAATCGGGTGCCTTTCGACTGGAAACGCTGGACGACTACAGCCAGTCGGGCGGGATCGACGCCTACCACGCATTCCTTGCAGGCAAGCCGCAGCCGGATTCTTACAGGTCGGCCCCGTGGGTTGACACGGTTCGCGATGCCACTGCGGCCGGCAAGCGCATGTACCGCGTTCACATCCTGTCCAGGCCCCTCACTCCGTACTTGCGATTCGAACTCGGGTGGGGATACCAGAGGAACGCGGCGGCAGGAGAAGAGTTCTTCATCCTCGACACCACCGAGCGACTGAACCCCATCCCCGGCGCTCCCGACTTCTGGCTGTTCGATGATCGGGCGGTCGGGGCGATGAGCTACGACGGTGCGGGCAAGTACCTCGGCACCGAATTCCTTGCGGTGGATCGCCTCCCCGAATTTCTCGCCTATCGCGACGCCGCAATGGAGCACGCCGAGCCGTTCGCCGACTGGTGGGCAAAGTACGGCGCGTGAACAGGACGAATCTCGGGACCGCGCTGCGGGCGCTGCGTGAGGCATCCGGCAAGGAAGCCAAGGCAGTTGCCCGCAGCGCGCTCATGTCTCCGAGCAAGCTGAGCAAGATTGAGACAGGGAAGGCCCCGGCCGGGGCCCTGGACGTTGAGCGAATCCTCACGGCCATAGGCGTATCGGACGAAGTCAAGTCCCAGTACTTGGCGGCTGCCCGTGAGGCCGCCACCGAGGCCACGGCATGGCGGCTGGTCCGGCGGCTCGGATACCACCGAAAGCAACAGCAGATCCGCGCACTGGATGAGTCAATGACATTGCTCAGGCTCTTTCAGTCGTCGCTGATCCCTGGGCTTTTGCAGACGCCGGAGTACGTTCGTGCCGTGCTCGCTCGAAAGAATCTCGGCGCGGATACCCTCGCCAAGACAATTGCAGCCAGGCTCGAAAGACAGCAGGTCCTCTACGACTCCAGCAAGAAACTCCAGTTCATCATTACGGAATCAGTACTGCGCTGGCGGCTACTCCCGCCCGCCATGATGGCGGGGCAGCTCGATCGAATTATTTCGCTGTCCAGACTGCCGAACGTTGATATTCGGATTGTTTCATTGGCGGCAGACCAAGTAGATGCTCCGGGCCACTCGTTTGCGATTCGTGACAACCGGATCGTGACAGTCGAGGCCATCCATGCCGAGATCGTGGTGACCGACCCCAAGGATGTCGCCGTTTACCTCCAAAAGTTTGACGGATTCTCTCTTTCGGCTGTTTCCGGCGAGGCAATGCGTGGACTGGTCGAGAGCGTCAGGGACGAGCTCTTGCAGTAACAGGAAATCACCCTCGACGACCGCAGATCGGCCCTAAATTGGTCTCTTGTTCAAGGAAACCAAGAACCACGGGGAGCCGGTCATGTCTGTCGCGGCAGGGCGTCCGCCAGCTCGTTCGAAAGCGCGGGTCATGCGTGATGAGGTAGTGGAGCTGACCGACACCCGCAGGGCGTACGCGGCGAGCATGACCAGGATCAGGGCGGAGGCCGGTGAGAAGCCGCGCCCCGAGGACGTGCCGCTGCTGGCCTTCGACCTGTACCTGCCCGGTGATGTGTGTGGGTGAGGTCGGCGGGCCGGATGACCCGCTGGCGAACGATGAATTGCGGGCCGCGCGGGCGAGGGCAGGTGAACTCGCCGCGGAACTGGCTGTGTTGACCCGTGAGCGTCCGTCGATCACGTGGACGCGTGGCGGGGCGGTGAGGGTGTCCGTTCGAGTGCGCGGGCAGCCCGATCTGGGCCAGACGGTGGGCCTGCTCGCGGTGCTGAGCCGGGCCGACCGGTTCGGACACCGGAAGGCCGAGGCATGGCAGCACGTCTGGCTTGAGATCGGCGGAACACCTACGAAGGACGAGGAATCACCATGACCGCACTGGTCGAGTACTACCCCCGCGAAGCATTCGGACTGGGCCTGCACTGGGAGGCAACCGCCGTGGACGACGAGGACGAGATCCGCGGAGTCGTGATCGCAGCCGCCCAGGACGGCTGGCTCGTCCTGGGCCACATCGAGGACGACCGCCGCCTCCTGCGCCTGCGGCCGGCCGAACTCGCCGGACTGCGCGACGCGTTGGCGAGCGGCGAGTTCGACCACCTGATGCGCGACCACCATAAGCACCTGCGACGACCGACCATGGGCCCCGAGGTGGCGGCGATGTGGAAGGCACTTCACCCTTCCTGGTACCGCAGGCTGTTGCGCGCCGCTACTCGCCGCCGGGCTGGGCATCAGTACTGACGACTGGAACCCCCCGGCGGACAGGGCGCGGCTGTGTCAGCGCTGGTCCGGGTGTGTGACGAAGCTGCCCACCGTGCAAACCCGTCGTAGCAAGCCTGGGCCAGCCCTGACACACGCCAGAGCCCCCACCCGAAGCACCACCTCCGGGTAGGGCTCTTTCTGTTCTGATCAGGCGTTCTCACCGAGTGCAAGGATGCAGGGTCCACCCCCCGCGCCCACGGTTCGGTCACCCCTTCCGGTAGTCGCGGCCGGCCTTGGTGGAGAGGCCGCCGAGGCCGCCGACGGGCAGGAGGCGGGCAGCGGTCACGGCGGCCTTGTAGCGCTTGCCGGGGACGCACAGAGGGCGGTTGCGGGCGAGGTCGCGGAGGGATTCGTCGACGACGCGCTCGGCGGTGAGCCAGCCCCAGGAGGGGATGGCGGAGGTGCCCATGCCGGCGCGCTCGTGGAACTCGGTGCGGGTGAAGCCGGGGCAGAGGGCCTGCAGGCGGACGCCGCTGCCGGCCAGGTCACGGGCGATGCCGAGGGTGAAGTTGACGACCCAGGCCTTGGTCGCGCCGTAGGTGCCGCGCGGGACGAAGGCCGCGACCGAGGCGAGGTTGACGATCCCGCCGAAGCCGCGTTCGCGCATGCCGGGGACGGCGGCGGTGGTGGTGCGCAGGACGGCTTCGATGTGGACCTTGAGCATGTCGAGTTCGTCCTGGACGGGCACGTCCAGGTACGCGCCGCGGTTGCCGAAGCCGGCGTTGTTGATCAGCAGGTCGACGGGCCGGGCGTCGTCGCGGAGGCGGTCCTCGACGGCGCCGATGCCGGTGTCGGTGGCGAGGTCGGCGGGGAGGACCTCGACCTGGACGCCGTAGCGGTCGGTGAGTTCGGCGGCGGACGCCCGCAGGCGCTCGGCGTCGCGGGCGACCAGCACCAGGTCGCGGCCGTCCCGGGCGAGGCGGCTGGCGAAGGCGGCACCGATGCCGGCGGTCGCGCCGGTGATGAGAGCTGTGGTCATGGACCCGACCGTACCGGTCGGTAGCCAACTCCCGCGCGGATCAGGGCTCGCAGCCCCGTCCGCTCTTCGAGCGACGCGTACCGGGCCGGCGGCGTGCCCCGCCGTGGCACCGGTCCGATCACCCTACGGTTTCGGGCATCGCCGCCGTCCCACGCGGTGTCCGTCTCGCTCGGGAGTAGAAACCGATGCTCGTTCAGCTCCACCCGTTCTGGATAGAAGTCGCGTGTCCGGCCCGTCCCCGCCCCTGGCGGTCCTGACGGCCGGACGCGCGTGACGTTCGCGACGGGCCCGCCCCCTCCCCACGGGGCGGGCCCGTTGCGCGTTCCCGATCGCGACCACTTGTCGACAAGTCGGCACAGCTGGGCGAACGTGATACTGACCGGTCAGTAATCCCGTCCGATCTATTGACGCCCCGTCAACAGCTCGGGATTCTCGGGAAAACCGCCGCCTCCCCGAGCCGAGAGGTGACCATGATCGGAAACCATCGCACCAGGAACGTCCTCGCCCGACTGCTGCCGCTGCTCCTGTTCGCGGCCGCGCTGGCCGCCGGGGCCGGCGCCGTGCCGGGCTCCAACGCCCGTGCCGCGGACGGGTGGTGGAATCCCACCGCGCGGCCGGCCCCGGACTCGCAGATCAATGTGACGGGCGAGCCGTTCCGGGGCACCGCCGCCGACGGCAGCGTCCGCGGCTTCGTCGACGCGCACAACCACCTGATGTCCGCCGAGGGCTTCGGCGGCCGGGTGATCTGCGGCGCCGCGTTCTCCCCGCAGGGCGCCGCGGACGCACTGAAGGACTGCCCGGAGCACTACCCGGACGGTTCGCTCGCGCTGTTCGAGAACGTCACCGGCGGCGCGGACGGCCACCACGACCCGGTCGGCTGGCCGACCTTCGCCGACTGGCCGGCCCACGACTCGCTCAGCCACCAGCAGGACTACTACGCCTGGGTCGAGCGGGCCTGGCGCGGCGGCGAGCGGGTGCTGGTCAACGACCTGGTGACCAACGGGCTGCTGTGCTCGATCTACCCGTACAAGGACCGCGGCTGCGACGAGATGGACGCCATCCGCACCGAGGCCCGCAAGTCGTACGAGCTCCAGGCGTACATCGACACGATGTACGGCGGGCCCGGCAAGGGCTGGTTCCGCATCGTGACCGATTCCGATCAGGCCCGATCAGTGGTGGAACAGGGCAAGTTGGCGGTGGTGCTCGGGGTGGAGACCTCCGAGCCGTTCGGGTGCAAGCAGATCCTGGACGTGCCGCAGTGCGACCGGGCCGCGATCGACCGGGGCCTGGACGAGCTGTACGCGCTCGGGGTGCGCAGCATGTTCCTGTGCCACAAGTTCGACAACGCGCTGTGCGGCGTGCGGTTCGACGAGGGCGCCACCGGGGTGGCCGTGAACGCCGGGCAGTTCCTGTCCACCGGCACGTTCTGGGCCACCGAGCAGTGCACCGGCCCGCAGCACGACAATCCGATCGGGCTGCCGACCGCGCAGGCGCAGGGGATGCTGCCGGCCGGGGTGAGCCTGCCGACCTACACGGCGGCGGCGCAGTGCAACACCCGGGGGCTGACCGAGCTCGGCGACTACGCGCTGCGCGGCATGATGCAGCGCCACATGATGGTCGAGGTCGACCACATGAGCGTCAAGGCGGCGAAGAGCGCCTTCGAGCTCCTGGAGTCGCAGGCCTACCCGGGGGTGCTGTCCAGCCACAGCTGGATGGACCTCGGCTGGACCGAACGCCTGTACCGGCTGGGCGGGTTCGCGACGCAGTACCCGCACGACGCGAACGGCTTCGTGGCGGAGGCGAACCGCACCAAGGCGCTGCGCGACACCTACCGGGTCGGCTACGGCTACGGCAGCGACCTGAACGGGGTCGGCGGCTGGCCGGGCCCGGTCGGGGCGGGCGCGCCGAACGCGGTGACGTACCCGTTCCGCAGCGCGGACGGCGGCTCGGTGCTGGACCGCCAGGTGACCGGCTCCCGGACGTGGGACGTCAACACGGACGGGATGGCGCACGCCGGGCTGTTGCCGGACTGGATCGAGCAGATCCGGCTCAGCGGCGGGCAGGGCGTGGTGAACGACCTGATGAAGGGCGCGCAGTCCTACCTCGGCACCTGGAAGGCCACCGAACGGCACTCCGCCGGGCGGGAGTTGGCGACCGGGTCGGCGGCCTCCGCGAGTTCCTCGGAGTGGAACCCGTTCACCTCCTACCAGCCGGGCCGGGCGGTGGACGGCGACCGCTCCAGCCGGTGGGCCAGTGACTGGAGCGACGACCAGTGGCTGCGGGTCGACCTGGGCGCGGTGCGCACCGTGGACCGGGTGACGCTGGACTGGGAGCGCGCCTACGCCGCCGGCTACCGGATCGAGGTGTCCACGGACGGCAGCACCTGGCGCACCGTCTGGTCCACCGCGGCCGGGGACGGCGGGCTGGACACCGCCGCGTTCGCGCCGACGGCGGCCCGGTACGTGCGCTTCCACGGCACGGCGCGGGCCACCCAGTGGGGGTACTCGCTGTACGAGCTGTCGGTGCACGGCAGCTGACCCGACCCGCTGATCCGACCATCCCACTATGACGAGCGGACAATCGGTCTCTCTCCTGAACCGATTGTCCGCTCGTCATCGTGCGGCCGTGTGACCATCCGACCGTGCAACCGTCCGACCGCCCGCCCGACCGTCCGATCGACGATCACTTCGCCTTGGCGGCCAGGGCGTTCCGGTCGGCTTCGCCGCCGGCCCCCACCGGGCGCAGCCGGGTGTCGGCGGTGGCCTTCAGCTCCGGGGCGAGCTTGGCGACGTCGCGGGAGCCGACGGTGGCGATCAGGCCGGGCAGGAACCCGCGGATCGACTGCATGCCGCGCAGCCAGGCCTGCGCGTAGACGTGCGGGGAGCGGCGGCCGATGCCGGCCACCAGGCGGTCCACGGCCGGGCCGATCGGGTAGGTCTTGTTCGCGGGCCACGGCAGCTTGGCGCGCATCTGCCGCAGCACCGCGTCCTGGTCGGCCCCGCGCACCATGTCGGTGTCGGTCCAACTCAGGTACCCGACGCCGACCTTGACGCCCTGGTGGGCGACCTCGGCGCGCAGCGCGTGGGCGAAGGACTCGACGCCCGCCTTGGAGGCGCAGTAGGCGGACATCAGCGGGGCGGGGGTGAGCGCGGCCAGCGAGGCGATCTGCAGCAGGTAGCCGCGGCTCTCGGCGAGGGCGGGCAGGAAGGCCCGGGCGGTGGCGACGGAGCCGAGCAGGTTGACCTCGATGACGCGGGTCCAGGCCCGGTGGTCGCTGTCCTGCATCGGCCCGCCGAGGGCGATGCCGGCGTTGGCGACGACGGTGTCGATCCGCCCGTAGCGGTCCTTGATCCGGTTCGCGACCTCGGTCAGCGCGTCCAGGTCGGTGACGTCGGCCTCCCAGGCGGAGGCGTGCTCACCGCACTGCGCGGCGACGGCCTTGAGCTCGGCGGGCTCCAGGCCGACGAGCGCGACCTTGGCGCCCCGGTCGGCGAGCTTGCGGGCCATCAGCGCGCCGAGGCCGCGGGCGGCTCCGGTGATGACGACGACCTGCGAGGACAGCGGCGGGGTCATGCGGTCTCCTCCACGACGGCGGACTGGGACGGGACTTCGGGGGCGGCGCTGTCGTCGGCGCCGACGGGGACGGCGCCCGCCGCGAGCTCGTCGGCGACCAGCGCGGCGACCCGGCGGATCTCGTCGGCGATCTCGGCGGGCCGCTCCAGCGGGCTCATGTGGCCGGCGCCGGACAGTTCCAGCAGGCCGCGCGGGTCGGCCAGGGCGGCGGCGATCCGGCGCGAGTGCACCGGCGGCGTCAGCCGGTCGTTGCTGCTGGTGACGACGGCGGTCGGCGCGGTGATCCGGGCCAGTTCGGCGTGCACGTCCAGCACGTCCAGCACCAGCGACCACTGGTGGCGAACCTTGGGCGGGCAGGCGTGCACCACCTGCGCGCAGGCCTGGACCCGGTCGGCGGGCGTGGCGGGGCCCATGGTGGCGTACTTGAGGACGGCCCGGCTGATGCCGTTGATCGGCCCGAGCGACAGCCGGGACTGCAGCACCGGCCGGCTCAGCAGCCGCCGCAGCGTCCGGCCGCGCACGAAGGCCGGGAGCACCGTCTGCTCGTCGACGAGTTCGCCGGCACCGGTGTTGAGCAGCACGTTGGCGGCGGTACGGGCGGCCACCTCCGGGCGGCCACCGGCCGCCATGATGGTCATACCGCCCATGCTGTGCCCGGCGACCACCGCGCGGCGCCCGGCGGGGACGGTCGCGACCAGCACCGCTTCGAGGTCCTCGGCGAGCTTGGCGGTGCCGTACCCGGCGGCGCCGGCCGGGGCGGGGCTGCGCCCGTGGCCGCGCTGGTCGTAGGCGATGACCCGGAAGTCGCCGGCCAGCCGGTTGATCACGGGCGCCCAGAACGTGGTGGAGCAGGTCCAGCCGTGGGCGAGCACCAGCAGCGGCGCGCCCTGCGGTCCGTACTCCTCGACGTTGAGTTCGGCGCCGTCGGCGGAGCGGACGGTGTGGACGGCTGCCGGGTCCGGCAGGACGCAGTCGGCGGGGATACGGGGGCTCATACGGGCACCGCCTCGGGGTCGAGCGCACCGCCCGAGGGGGCGGTGCGCTTGAGGAGTTCGTACTCGGCGAGGTCGACATGCCGGGTGGCACGGCGGAAGGCGCTGGTGGAGGCCGGCCACAGCACGGTGTTCTTGCCGTCCTCCTCCAGGTACCAGCTGCGACAGCCGCCGGTGGTCCACACGGTGCGGCTCATCCGGTGCTGGAGTTCGAGGTTCCACTGCCGCTGGGCCCGTTCGGTGGGCTGCATGGCGGTGGCGCCGACCGAGTCCAGCGTGGTGAGCGCGTCGATCAGGTAGTTGAGTTGGGACTCGATCATCAGGATCATCGAGTTGTTGCCGAGCCCGGTGTTCGGGCCGATCAGGAAGAACAGGTTGGGGAAACCCCGCACGGTGGAGCCGCGCAGCGCTTCCATACCGTCCTTCCACGCTTCGGCCAGCGGCATGCCTCCGATGCCGTACACCCGCTCGGCGATCGGCAGGTCGGTGACGTGGAATCCGGTGCCGAACACCACCGCGTCCACCTCGTGTTCGCTGCCGTCGGCGGCGACCAGGGTGGAGCCCCGCAACTCGCGCAGACCGGCCGCCACCACCTGGGTGTTGGGGGCGGCGAGCGCCGGATAGTAGGTGTTGCTGAGCAGGATGCGCTTGCAGCCGATCCGGTAGTCCGGGGTGAGCCTGGCGCGCAGCGCGGGGTCGGCGATCGCCCGGTGCATGTGACGGAGTGCCACCTGCTGAACCAGCTTGAGGAGTTGCGGACGGCGCACGAAAGCATCCACCTGGAGCTCGCGGATCGCGAACAGCGCGGAGCGGCGCAGCAGTCCGCTCGGCGGGAGCTTGCCGTGCAGCCACTTCTCGACGCCGGTGATCTCGCGGTCGGCGCGCGGCAGGACCCAGGCGGGGGTGCGCTGGAAGACCGTCAGGGAGCGGACGGTGGGCTGGATGGCGGGGATGATCTGCGCGGCGGAGGCGCCGGTGCCGACCACGGCGACGCGCTTGCCCGCGAGGTCGTAGTCGTGGTCCCAGCGGGAGGAGTGGAAGACCTTGCCGGGGAAGCCGTCCAGGCCGGGCAGGTCCGGGATCTGCGGGTCGGCGAGCGGTCCGGCGGCGGAGACCACGGCGTCGGCGGTCCAGCTGCCGGCCCGGGAGGTGACCCGCCACCGGGTGTGCTCCTCCTCCCAGCGCAGTTCGGTGACCTCGGCCCGGAAGCGCAGGTGCGGGCGGAGTCCGAAGGTGTCGGCGACCTTCTCCAGGTAGGCGCGGATGTCGGGCTGCCCGGAGAACACCCGGGGCCACGCGGGGTTCGGCGCGAACGAGAAGGAGTACAGGTGCGAGGGGACGTCGCAGGCGCAGCCCGGGTAGGAGTTGTCGCGCCAGGTGCCGCCGACGGAGTCCGCGCGTTCCAGGATGACGAAGTCGGTGATGCCGGCGCGGCGCAGTCGGACGCCGGCGCCGAGGCCGCCGAAGCCGGAGCCGATGACGGCGACCCGTACGTGCGGGACGGGCTGCGCTTCGACGGGGTCGGGCTCGGCGGGGACGGGCGGCTTCTTGGTGCGGGGTGCCATGGGCGGGATCCTCCTGGCGAGGGTGGGGTGGCACGGGCCGGGCGGCGCTGAGGGGTGGGGCTGGGGAGTGGCTCTGAGGGGTGGGACTGCGGGCGGCGGAGCTGCGAACGGGGCCCTGGAAGCTGCCAGTAATCGCTGGCGTGTTCGGCAGAGTAGCCCTTATTGACACCGAGTGGAATAGTGCGGACGGCGAGGATTCCGTGTGTACCGGGCCCGCCCGGCCGGCCCTATGCTGACCGGCGTGGCCGAGACCGAGAAGGACCGCGAGCCCCCGCGCGAGTACCGCATCGCCGAACTCGCCGAGGCGGCCGGCATCAGCGTGCGCACCGTCCGCTTCTACCGCGAGCGCCGCCTGCTCCCGCCGCCCCGCAAGGCCGGCCGGATCGCCTGGTACGGCCCCGAGCACCTGGCCCGGCTGCGCCTGATCGCCGAACTGCTGGAACGCGGGCACGCGCTCGGCGGCATCGCCGAACTGATCGGCGCCGGCGAGGACGGCCGCGACGTCGCCGAACTGATCGGCCTGCAGGACGCGCTGGTCGCCCCCTGGTCCGACGAGACGCCCGTCCACCTGAGCTGGGACGAACTGCGCGCCGCGTTCGGCGACCAGCTGACCGAGGCGAACACCGCCGAATCCGTCGCCCAGGGCTACATCACCCTCGACGCCGACGGCATCACCCACATCAGCCGCCGGCTGATGGACGCCACCGTCGCCCTGGTCGACGAGGGGGTGCCGCTGGCCGCCGTCCTGGAGGTCAGCCGGCGCGCCAGCGAGTACGCCGACGCGATGGCCGACACCTTCGTCACCCTCATCGCCGACCGCCTGCTCGGCGCGCTCACCCACGTCCAGGACCTCACCCCCGCCGAGGTCGCCCGCCTCACCGACCGCATCCACCGCATCCGCCCCCTGGCCCGCGCCGTCAACGACGCCCAGTTCGCCCTCGCCATGGACCGCCGGGTCCGCACCGAGTACGAACGCCTGGGCCGCGAATAGCGCCTGCGGCACGGCAGGCGGCAGGCGGCAGGCGCTGGGCCCTCCCCCGCCGCCCTCCCCCTCCTCGTCCCAGCAGCCACCTGCGCATCACCCGTCACAGCCCGGGCGCACCCCACGCCCCCACGCCCCCGCTCCCGGCCTGGCAGCCGCCGACGCACCGCTCGTCCTCCCCTGCCCTCCCCTCCTCGTCCCAGCAGCCACCTGCGCATCACCCGTCACAGCCCGGGCGCACCCCACGCCCCCACGCCCCCGCTCCCGGCCCGGCAGCCGCCGACGCACCGCTCGTCCTCCCCTGCCCTCCCCTCCTCGTCCCAGCAGCCACCTGCGCATCACCCGTCACAGCCCGGCATGGGAGAGTGGGGGCGGTGAAGGGAGCGCGGGCGTGTTGATGGAGAAGGTCACCGAGATCCTCGTGGAGGCGGCGGCGGAGGCGGTCGAGCCCCGGTTCCGGGCGCTGGCCGAGGGCGAGGTGATGGAGAAGGCTCCCGGCGATCTGGTCACCGTCGCGGACCGGGACGCCGAGCGGATCATCACCCGGCGCCTGCGCGAACTGCTGCCCGTCCCGGTGGTCGGCGAGGAGGCGGTGGCGGCCGATCCCGCGCTGGCCCGGGCGTTGCTGGAGGAGCCGGCCGCGTGGCTGGTGGACCCGGTGGACGGCACCAAGAACTTCGTCGCCGGCGAGCCCTCGTACGCGGTGATGGCCTCGCTGGTCCGGGCCGGCCGGACGGTCGCGGCGTGGATCTGGCAGCCCTGCTCCGGCACCGCGTACACGGCCGAACTCGGCGCGGGGGCCTGGCGGAACGGGACGCGGCTGACCCGGGAGAAGGTCACCACCGCCCCGGAGTCCTGGACGGGCATCCTGAAGACCCGCTACTTCGATCCCCCCACCAGCCACCGACTGCTCGACAACGCCCGCTCGTTGGGCCCGCTCGACCCCGGTCGTCGGGCCGCCGGGATCGAGTACCCGCTGGTCGCCACCGGCGAGCGCGACTTCCTGCTGTACTGGCGCACCCTCCCCTGGGACCACGCCCCCGGGTCGCTGCTGATCACCGAGGCCGGCGGCCGCTCGGCCCGTTTCGACGGCAGCCCGTACCTGCCCGAGCCGCCCGGCGGCACGGACGGCCTGCTGGTGGCGGCGGACCCGGAGCAGTGGGAGACCCTCAGCGAGATCCTGCTCAAGGGCCTCTGAGGCACTACGCCCCCGCTTCCGTCCGCTTCCGCACCTCCCGCCCGCTCGCCACGACGGCCGCGAGCAGCGCCGCCACTTCCCGTTCGGTGGTGTGCGGGTTGAGCAGGGTCAGTTTCAGTCGCACCCGGCCCGGGCCGGCGCCGGGGAGTTCGGTGCGGCCGACGACGGCCCGGCCGGTGCGCAGCAGGTGGCGGCGGAGTTCGGCGTTGACGTGGTCGCTGTCGTCGGTGGCGGCGTACCGGAACACCACCGTGGTCAGGACCGGGTCGCAGTGCAGCTCCAACTCGGGCTCCGCACGGACGAGTTCGGCCGCCCGCAGGGCCAGGTCGTGGCAGCGGTCGACCAGCTCGCCGAGGCCTTCGCGGCCCAACGCCCGTAGCGTGACGGCGAGTTTGAAGGCGTCGGGGCGGCGGGTGGTGCGCAGCGACTGGCCGAGCAGGCTGGGGTAGCCGGCCGCTTCGTCGTCGGCGGGGTTGAGGTAGACGGCGCGGCGGGCGAGCGAGGCGTAGCTGCGGGCGTCGCGGACCAGGAAGACGCCCGCAGCGGCGGGCTGCCAGCCGAGTTTGTGCCAGTCGAGGGAGATCGAGTCGGCGCGGTCGATGCCGTCGAGCAGGGGGGCGAGCCGGTCGGAGAACAGTGCGCCGCCGCCGTACGCGGCGTCCACGTGCAGCCAGGTGCCGTGCCGGGCGGCGAGGTCGGCGACGGCGTTCAGCGGGTCGACGGCGCCGGTGTCGGTGGTGCCGGCGGTGGCGACGACGGCGATCGGGGTGGCGCCCTCCCAGCCGGCTTCGGCGAAGGCGTCGGCCAACGCGTCGGGCTGCATGCGCAGTTGGCGGTCCACGGGGACGGCGCGGACGGCGCGTTCGCCGAGGCCGAGCAGTGCGGCGGCGCGCTGGACGGAGAAGTGGGCGACCTCGGAGGCCAGGATCCGGGGTCGGACGCCGCGTGGGATGCCGTCCAACTCGACGTCGGGGCCGAGGCGTTGGTCGCGGGCCAGCATCAGGCCCATCAGGTTGGACTCGGTGCCGCCGGTGGTCAGCACGCCGGCCGCCCGGTCGGGCCGGAAGCCGACCGACCGGGCGAGTTCGGCGAGGAGTTCGGTCTCCAGCGCGGTGGCCGCGGGGGCCTGGTCCCAGGAGTCCTGGGAGGGGTTGAGGGCGCTGATCGCGAGGTCGGCGGCGACCGCGAGGGCCAGCGGCGGGCAGTGCAAGTGCGCGGCGCACGCCGGGTCCGCCGGGTCGGCCGCGCCGTGCGCGAGGAGTTCCACCAACTCCCCCAGCGCGCCCGGCCCTTGGGCCCGCGCGAGAACCTCCCGGACCTCCTCGGCGACCGCCGTCGGCTCCCCCGCCGCCACCGGCCCGCCGCGCCGCACCGCCCCCGCCGTCAGCGCGGCCAGCACCTGCGCGAGCAGCGGCCGCAACGCCTCGGGGCCGCCCACACCACCGGAGAGACCGGTTGACTCCACCATGCCCGTCACACTTCCAACTCTGCTTCTGAACAACTCTTTTGACGCCTCGTCAACTCCAAATCCCGTCAGCCCGCAGTCCCCCGCATCGCGAACTCGACGGCCTCGCAGAGCCGTTCGATGACGGCGTCGGCCTGCTCGTCGGTGATGGTGAGCGGCGGGAGCAGCCGCAGGACGGCGTCGTGCCGGCCGCCGAGTTCGACGATCAGTCCTCGGGCGAGGCAGGCCTCGCGCACCCGGACGGCCAGCCCGGGGTCGGCGGGCCGGGCCCCGCAGGAGTCCGACTCCCCTGCGGGGTCGATGAGTTCGACGCCGAGCATCAGGCCGCGGCCACGCACGTCGCCGATCACGGGGAGGCGGTCGCGGGCGCCGTCGAGGCGGGCGGCGATCCGGGCGCCGACGGTTTCGGCGCGGGCGGCCAGGCCGTTCGCGGCGATGTACCGGAGCGTCGCCGCGCCGGCCGCCATCGCGAGGGTGTTGCCGCGGAAGGTGCCGGTGTGCGCGCCGGGCTGCCAGCCGTCGTACTCCTCCCGGTAGACCACGACCGCGAGCGGGAGGCTGCCGCCGATCGCCTTGGACAGCACCATGGCGTCCGGTTCGATGCCGCTGTGCTCCACGGCCCACATCCGGCCGGTGCGGCCGACGCCGGTCTGCACCTCGTCGACGATCAGCGGGATGTCCCGTTCGGCGGTGATCCGGCGCATCTCGCGCAGCCAGTCGTCGGGGGCGGGGACGACCCCGCCCTCGCCCTGGACGGGTTCGAGGATCATCGCGGCCGCCGGGAGGACGCCGCCCGACGGGTCGTCGAGCAGGCGCTCGGTGTACGCGGCGGCGAGCTCGGCGCCGCGTTCGCCGCCGACGCCGAACGGGCAGCGGTAGGCGTAGGGGTAGGGCAGGCGGGTGACTTCGCCGGCGGTCGGCAGGGGGGCCTTGACGGCGGTGTTGCCGGTGACGGCGAGGGCGCCGGCGGTCATACCGTGGTAGGCGCCGGTGAAGGCGAGCGCGCCGCGGCGGCCGGTGGCGGTCTGCATGAGCTTGAGGGCGGCTTCGACGGCGTCGGTGCCGGCGGGGCCGCAGAAGTGGATCCGGGCCTTGGCGGCGAACTTCTCGGGGAGGCTTTCGAACAGGGCGGTGGTGAAGTCGTCCTTCTCGGCGGTGGCGAGGTCGAGCAGGTGGAGCGGGGCGCCGCTGTCCAGGGTGCGGCGGATCGCTTCGAGCACCACGGGGTGGTTGTGGCCGAGGGCCAGGGTGCCGGCGCCGGAGAGGCAGTCCAGGTAGCGGCGGCCGTCGGCGCCCTCCACGGTCATGCCGTTCGCGCGCACCGGGACGATCGGGAAGGACCGGGCGTAGGTGCGGGCGGCCGACTCGCGGATGCGCTGGCGGCGCAGGATCGCGTCGCCGGCGGGCGCGGCGGAGGTGCCGACGGTGAGGGTCACAGCGGAGCTCCCTTGGGAAGTTAGGTAAGCCTAACTTTACTCCCGAGGCTCAGGGGTTCCGCCTCCAGCGGGCCTTGATCACCCGTCCGAGTGAGCGCGCATCACTTTTCCGCGCGTACTCCGTCAACGAGCGCCACCTCCCCGGGGTCACGGCCTCGCCCCCAACTGCCCTGCCGCCGTGGACGATCGGGGCCTCGGCACTCGTCGGCCGGGCCGCGGCCCGGCCGACGGGTCGGGGGCAGCGGGCGCAGCGGGCCGATCGGGAGA